>NZ_JBHSHJ010000001.1:0-72213 GCF_042652905.1 Giesbergeria sinuosa
TGGAAGTGCAGCGATTGCGGGGCGGAACACGACCGCGATGTGAATGCAGCACGCAACATTCTCGCGGCGGGGCATCGCCGTCTAGCAGTAGGAATCCCCGTCCTTTAGGGCGGGGAGGATGTCAATGGGATGCAAGGCCCAAGAGTCCCTTGCTGTGGGTTTGGCAGAAGCCTGTTTGCTACACTTTGGCCCATGTTCATCCACCGCGTGTTCATCGCAGGTCAAAGTGACCGGGGAGCTTGGCCCTGGCGTCGCTCTGTCTATTGCTGCGCTTGATGCGTGCGGGCATGGCCCTGCACGCCCCCGTGGTCTCCCCTGGCTCTAGCGGAGGCCGATTGCATGAACACTGTGGCACTGCGTCTTTGTCCACGCCAGCATGTGCCGCCCCAGCAGGGATCTATCCCCCGTGATCACAGAATCTGAATTTCACCATTTGGCCCAACAGGGCTACAACCGTATTCCGCTCATGGCCCAAGCCTTTGCGGACTTAGAAACCCCACTCTC
Organism: Giesbergeria sinuosa; assembly: GCF_042652905.1. Classification (NCBI taxonomy): domain Bacteria; kingdom Pseudomonadati; phylum Pseudomonadota; class Betaproteobacteria; order Burkholderiales; family Comamonadaceae; genus Giesbergeria; species Giesbergeria sinuosa. The sequence goes on from NZ_JBHSHJ010000001.1 coordinate 505, forward strand.
GCTGTATCTCAAATTGGCGCATAGCCAAGATGGCGGTCAACGCAGCTTTTTGCTGGAATCGGTAGTGGGGGGCGAACGCTTTGGCCGTTACAGTTTTATTGGCTTGCCTGCGCGCACTTTGCTGCGCGCCAGTGGCTTTGGCCACGCCGCCCACACCGAAGTAGTGACCGATGGTGTGGTGATAGAGACCGCCACGGGCAATCCGCTGGACTTTATCGCCCAATACCAGCAGCGTTTCAAGGTGGCTCTGTTGCCCGGATTGCCGCGCTTTTGTGGTGGCTTGGCGGGCTACTTTGGTTACGACGCCGTGCGCTATATCGAGAAAAAACTCGAAGCCAGTTGCCCCCCCGATACTTTGGGTTGCCCTGATATTTTGCTGTTGCAATGCGAAGAGCTGGCGGTAATTGACAACCTGTCGGGCAAGCTGTCTCTGATTGTTTATGTCGACCCGGGTCAGCCCCAAGCCTACGCCCAAGCACAGCAGCGCCTGCACCAGCTCAAACAGCGGTTGCAAGCGCCCGTGGTGGCCCCGGTGGTGCAAGCCAGCACCAGCCACCCGGCCCAGCGCAGCTTTGCCAAAGACGACTACTTAGCCGCTGTGGCCCATGCCAAAGAGTTGATTGCGGCAGGCGACTTTATGCAGGTGCAGGTGGGCCAGCGCATTCACAAAACGTATACCGAATCGCCGCTGAGCTTGTACCGCGCCCTGCGTTCGCTCAATCCATCGCCCTATATGTATTTTTACAATTTTGGCGATTTTCAGGTGGTGGGCTCTTCGCCCGAGATTTTGGTGCGCCAAGAGCAAACCCCCGAGGGGCAAAAAGTCACCATCCGCCCACTGGCCGGTACGCGCCCGCGCGGAGCCACGCCCGAGCAAGACAAAGCCGCCGAGGTCGAGCTCATCAACGACCCGAAAGAGCGCGCTGAACATGTGATGCTGATTGACTTGGCCCGCAACGATATTGGCCGCATCGCCCAAATTGGCAGCGTCAAAGTGACCGAAGCCTTTGTGGTGGAACGCTACAGCCATGTGATGCACATTGTCAGCAACGTGGAGGGCATCCTCAACGAGGGCATGACCAGCATGGATGTGCTCAAAGCCACCTTCCCAGCAGGCACCCTGACGGGCGCACCCAAAGTCCATGCGATGGAGTTGATTGACCAGTTGGAACCGAGCAAACGTGGCATTTATGGCGGTGCCTGTGGCTACCTGAGCTACGCGGGCAATATGGATTTGGCGATTGCCATCCGCACCGGCCTGATCAAAGACGGCACGCTGTATGTGCAAGCCGCAGCGGGAGTGGTGGCCGACTCGGTGCCCGAGCTGGAATGGAAAGAAACCGAACACAAGGCCCGCGCCCTGCTGCGTGCCGCAGAACTGGTAGAGGAGGGCTTGGAATGACCCGTGCCATCGACAACGTGCAGCACTGCACCACCATGCAAGACGTGCGCCGCCACATAGATGCTTTGGACGATGTGTTGGTGCCCCTGCTGGTGCAACGCACCGGCTACATGACCCAAGCCGCCCGCATCAAGCAAGACCCATCGCAAGTGCGCGACGAGGAGCGCATCGAAGCCATCGTCGCCCGTGTGCGCGCCAGTGCGGCCCTGCATGGTGGTTTGCCCGATGTGATGGAGGCCATTTACCGCAGCCTGATGGAGCATTCGATTGCCCACGAGCACAGCGAATTTGCCCGCCTGCACACACCCCAAGGAGCGCGGCCATGAAACTCTTGATGGTTGATAACTACGACAGCTTTACCTACAACATCGTGCAATATTTTGGCGAGTTGGGGGCCGAGGTAGCAGTGTTTCGCAATGACGAAATTACCGTCGCCGACATTCAGGCCCGGTTAGATGCTGGAGAACTGGATCGGTTGGTGATTTCGCCGGGGCCATGTTCTCCGGCAGAGGCAGGCATTTCGGTGGCAGCCATTCAGCATTTTGCAGGCAAGCTGCCAATTTTGGGGGTCTGCTTGGGCCACCAAGCGATTGGGGCGGCCTTTGGTGGCAAGATTGTGCGGGCGCAGCAGCAAATGCACGGCAAAACCAGCGTCATCACCACCACACAGCAGGGCGTATTTGCGGGCCTGCCTGCGCAATTTACCGTCAACCGTTACCACTCATTGGCAATTGAGCGGGCTAGCTGCCCCGACAGCCTAGAGATTACCGCCTGGACGGATGATGGCGAAATCATGGGCGTACGCCACAAAACCTTGGCCGTGGAGGGGGTGCAGTTTCATCCCGAGAGCATCCTGACCGAGCACGGTCATGCCATGTTGCGCAACTTTTTGCAGCAGCGTGGGGTTGGATGCGGCCCCACCGAGCCAGCAGCACCACCGATGTTGTAGTCGTTTGTCATCTACAAAATGATGGGTAAGCTTACGTTGACGTAAACGTCAACTATGATGGGGGTTCTCTTTCGGTCTCATCAACCGGGTCAACCCCCATGGTCATGCCTCCTACCGTTCAGCACATCACTGCCCAAGATCAATGGGTGTCCGTCCCGCAGGGGAGCCTGCGGGTGCGCGTTTGGTCGCCACCAGCACGGCTCTCTCAAGTGCCCATCATCTTGCTGCACGATTCTTTGGGCAGCATTGTGCTGTGGCGTGATTTTCCGGCAGCACTGTGTGCGGCCACTGGGCGGCAGGTCATTGCCTATGATCGGCTGGGCTTTGGGCAGTCCAGTCCGCACTGGGGCAAGCTGCCATTGGATTTTGTGCTGCAAGAGGCCGAAGGCAGTTTTGCTGCCGTGCGCCAGCAATTGGGCGTGGGGCGTTTTGTGCTGTTCGGTCACAGTGTAGGGGGTGGTATGGCCGTGGGGTGTGCTGCCCGGTTTCCGGAGGCCTGTGAGGCGTTGATCACCGAATCTGCCCAGGCATTTGTGGAAGACCGCACCATTCAAGGCCTAGAGCAAGCCAAGGTGTTTTTTGGCGATGCCGAACAGATGGCCCGTTTGCACAAGTACCACGGTGACAAGGCGGCTTGGGTGCTGGATGCTTGGATCGGCTCTTGGTTGCATCCTGCATTTGCCGATTGGTCGTTGGCGCCTGCACTGCCTTTGGTGGCCTGCCCGGTGCTCGCCATTCATGGTGTGGACGATGAATATGGCTCGCCACGCCACCCGCAGCAGATCGTGCAACAGGTGGTAGGGCCAGCGCAGCTGGCACTGATGCCAGAGACCCAGCATGTGCCCCACCGTGAAAGGCCCGCACAAGTGCTGGCCTTGGTGGCTGATTTTCTACGGGAGCCTCTGGATGGCAGAGGGGCCGGACGTTGACGCTAGACTAGAAGACTGGCACCCCCAGCCCGTGGGTTGCAGTCTTCTCCCTTCTCTGTCAGAACCATGTCTATCACCCCCCAGCAGGCGCTACAGCGCACCATTGAGCACCGCGAAATCTTTCACGACGAAATGCTGCACCTGATGCGGCTCATCATGCGTGGTGAACTCTCGCCCGTGATGACGGCGGCCATCGTCACGGGCTTGCGCGTGAAGAAGGAAACCATTGGCGAGATTGCGGCTGCTGCCCAAGTGATGCGCGAGTTCTCGCACAAGGTGCAAGTGGCAGATGCCACCCATCTGGTCGATATTGTGGGCACGGGTGGTGATGGGGCCAATACCTTCAATATCTCCACCTGCGCTACCTTTGTCATTGCGGCCGCGGGTGGCAAAGTGAGTAAGCATGGTGGGCGCGGCGTGAGCAGCAAGAGCGGCAGTGCCGATGCCATGGAGGCTCTGGGCGTACAAATCAATCTGACGTCGGAGCAGATTGCGCAGTGCATTGCTGACGTGGGCGTGGGCTTTATGTTTGCACCCAACCACCACCCAGCCATGAAGAATGTGGCTCCGGTGCGCAAGGAGTTGGGGGTGCGCACCATCTTTAATATTCTGGGGCCACTGACCAATCCAGCCAGCGCCCCCAATATTTTGATGGGGGTGTTCCATGAAGATCTGGTGGGTATCCAGGTGCGGGCCTTACAGCGTTTGGGCGCTGAACATGCACTGGTGATTTACGGTCGCGATGGACTCGATGAGATCAGCCTAGGTGCCTCCACCTTGGTGGGGGAGCTCAAAAACGGCCAAATCATCGAGTACGAAATTCACCCCGAAGATTTTGGCCTACCGATGGTAGGCACCCGCCAATTGCGGGTCGATACCCCAGAGCAGTCCCGCGCTATGGTGTTGGATGTGTTGGCAGGCAAAGCGGGCCCGGCACGCGATATTGTCTGCTTGAACGCTGGGGCGGCGCTGTATGCAGCCAATGTAGCTGACAGCATTGCCGATGGGTTGGTGCTGGCACAACGAGCCATTGACAGTGGCGCTGCCCAAGCCAAGTTGGAGGCGCTGGTGGCCTACACACAAAAAATAGCGGCCTAAGCCCCGAAAGCACACTATGTCCACCAGCCTTTGGGATGCGCCAATTTGGCAGGACTCCGGCACTTGGATTGTGCTGGGTATTTCATTGTTGTTTTTGGTGGTGGGGGTGGTGATGCACCGCATCATCATGAAGGTGGTGCGTTCACCCCAGGCGCCACCGCAGCCCTTGGCCCCCGGTCAAGACGAATCGACACCACCACCTTAATCTCTATGGGGTGCGATGGGCTGTTGTGCGGTGTACCGGGCTCAATGATTGGCAGAGCGCCTGACGGTGGGGGCTATGGTGTCTGCCGGAATGGCCCGACAATCCGTGGCTGAAATGCGGTACACCGCGGCGGTGTGCTGCCCCTACCAGGAACCCTCACCATGTCCGACATTCTGAAAAAAATCTGCGACGTCAAAGTACAGGAGGTCGCTGCGGCAAAAAACCGCAAATCTTTGTCTGCCATGCGCGCCGATGCCGAAAGCCGTGTGTTAACCCGCGACTTTGTGGGCGCCCTGCGTGCCAAGATCTCGCTGGGCCAAGCGGCGGTGATTGCCGAAGTGAAGAAGGCCAGCCCCAGCAAGGGCGTGATCCGTGCCGACTTCATTCCTGCCGACATTGCACAAAGCTATGCTGAGGGCGATGGCAAAGTCAGTGCTGCTTGCCTGTCGGTGCTGACCGATCGCTCGTTTTTTCAGGGCAGCATTGACGCCCTCAAGCAAGCACGGGCCAGTTGTCAGTTGCCGGTGTTGCGCAAGGATTTTTTGGTGGATGCCTACCAAGTGTATGAATCCCGTGCCATGGGTGCCGATGCCATCTTGTTGATTGCTGCTTGCTTGGACGATGCACAGATGCAAGACTTTGAAGCGATTGCCCGCAGCCTAGACATGGCGGTTTTGGTGGAAGTGCATGATGGCGCGGAATTGGAGCGCGCCCTCCAGCTCAAGACGCCATTGCTGGGCATCAACAACCGCAACCTGCGTACCTTTGATGTGAGCTTACAAACTACGCTGGACTTACAGCGTCATGTGCCACAAGATCGGTTGTTGGTCACTGAGTCGGGCATTCTGACGCCTGCCGATGTCCAAACGATGCGCAGCGCCGGTGTCCATGCCTTCTTGGTGGGGGAGGCTTTTATGCGAGCCCCCGAACCAGGGCTGGAGCTGGCCAAGCTGTTTGCCTGATGGTTTTGTTGCAGGAGCACAAAAGGAGCACCCAATGAGAAAAATAGTCACTTTGCTGTCTATGGTGGCGGGGGTGGTAGCGGTCATGCCAGTCTGGGCGCAGGAGGACAAGCTGCTGGCACAGGCGCGTAGCATTGCTACCGAGATACCGCCCAAGCTGTTGGCCGTGCTGCAAGACGAAATGGCCAAGGCAGGGCCAGAAGGGGCGATGGGGGTTTGCCGTGAAAAAGCACCGCAAATGGCCAAGGCTGCTTCAGAAAAGACGGGCTGGCACATCCGCCGTGTCAGCCTGAAAAACCGCAATCCAAACGCCACGCCTGACGCCTGGGAAACCGCGGTGCTGCAAGAGTTTGACCAGCGTCAGGCTGCGGGCGAAGCGCCTGCCACGCTGGAAAAAGGCGAGGTCGTGGTGGGCGATGGCAATGTACGCACCTACCGCTATATCAAGGCGCTGCCTACGCAAACCCTGTGTCTCAGTTGCCACGGCAACCCCGAGCACCTGAGTCAGAGCTTCAAGGCCAAGCTGCACGAGCTGTACCCACACGACAAAGCCACTGGCTATGCTCCAGGGGACATTCGTGGTGCCATCACGCTGAAGCGGACACTATGAACGCTGACAGTGCTATGAACCCGTCCGTTGTTCTTCCTACCCAACTCCAAAGCGCAAATCCTGCCGATTGGCCTGTGGCCCCTGGTTGGCAAGCCTTGGTAGACGGGTTTTTTGCCAGCACTGCGGGGCAGAAGTTGCTGGCCTTTTTGCAGGCGCGCTTGCAAGCCGGGGCCGTTGTTTTTCCACCGTGGCCCTTGCGGGCGCTGGAGTTGACGCCAACCGAGTCTGTACGTGTGGTCATTTTGGGGCAAGACCCTTACCATGGGCGCGGGCAGGCCGAGGGGCTGGCATTTTCAGTGGCTCCTGGTGTGGCACTGCCGCCATCGCTGCGCAATATCTTTAAGGAGTTGCAGCGCGATTTGGGTACGCCTTGGCCTGCTTTTCCACAGCCGGGAGGCAGCTTGGTCAAGTGGGCAAAAAATGGGGTGTTGTTGCTCAACACCTGCCTGACGGTGGAGGAAGGACAGGCCGCCAGCCACTCGGGCAAGGGTTGGGAGCGCCTGACCGATGCCGTTATTGCCCAAGTAGCACAGGGGCCACGCCCAGTGGTGTTCATGCTCTGGGGATCGCACGCACAGTCCAAACGGGCTTTGATTCCCACAGACCGGGGGCATTTGGTGCTGTGTGCCAACCATCCGTCGCCGTTGTCGGCGCTGCGTCCGCCGGTGCCCTTTATAGGGTGTGGGCACTTTGGGCAGGCACGGGCTTTTCGGCAGGCACAGTCCTAACAACTGCTTGGGGAGGTGCAAGGGTGGTGAAAGGGCTGATGTGACAATGCGCAGCTACGCTTTTTTTACCCCCATCAGGAGACACCAATGGAGCACCAGTTTTTGGACATGCCCGATAGCCAAGGTTATTTTGGCGAGTATGGCGGCCAGCTCATTCCGCCAGAACTCAAGGCGGTCATGGACGACATCAACACTGCTTATGACCAAGTGCGCCAAACCGCAGCCTTTCAGGATGAATTGGCCGAGCTGTACGCCCACTATGTGGGTCGTCCCAGCCCCATTTTCCATGCCAAGCGGCTGTCACAGCGCCAAGGCGGCGCGCGCATTGTGCTCAAGCGCGAAGACCTGAACCACACCGGTGCGCACAAAATCAACCACTGTTTGGGCGAGGCATTGCTGGCCAAGCACATGGGCAAAACCAAGGTGCTGGCCGAAACCGGCGCTGGTCAACATGGTGTGGCGCTGGCCTCGGCTTGCGCTTTGGTGGGGATTGAGTGCGAAATCCACATGGGCGAAATCGACATCGCCAAAGAGCATCCCAACGTCACCAAAATGAAGATTTTGGGCTGCAAGCTGGTGCCGGTCACACGCGGCACACGTACGCTCAAAGACGCTGTGGATAGCGCGTTTGAAGAGTACCTGAAAGACCCGGTCAATTTCTTCTACGCCATTGGCTCGGTGGTCGGGCCGCACCCATTCCCGAAGATGGTGCGCGACTTCCAAAGCATTGTGGGGCGCGAAGCCCGTGCCCAGTGCTTGGCGCAGCATGGCCGCTTGCCCGACATGGTGGTGGCTTGTGTGGGCGGTGGCTCTAACGCGATGGGCATTTTTACCGAATTTTTGCCCGACGAAGCGGTGCAACTGGTGGGCGTAGAACCTGCTGGCAAGGGCTTGGACACCCCCGACCATGCTGCCACGATGGCACGCGGTACCAAGGGGGCGATCCACGGTTTTGCCTGCTACACCTTGCAAGATGCACAAGGCGAGCCGCTGCCGGTGTACTCGATTGCCTCCGGCTTGGATTACCCCGGCGTGGGGCCGCAGCACTGCTACCTCAAAGACATTGGCCGCGTGAACTACGAAAGCATCACCGACGATGAGTGCCTCGATGCCTTTATGACGCTGTCGCGCACCGAAGGCATCATCCCGGCGCTCGAAAGTGCCCACGCCGTGGCCTATGCCATGAAGGTCGCCAAAACCATGTCGCCCGAGCAGACCATTTTGGTCAATCTGTCGGGCCGTGGCGATAAGGACGCCGATTTCGTCTCACAGCGTCTGGGGCGTTGATCGTTCCGTGTCGGCGCGGCGCTCCAACAACATGGCATCGCCATAGCTGAAGAAGCGGTAATTGCGCTTGATAGCGTAGTGGTACAGCCCCATCACTTGCGCATAACCGGCAAATGCGCTGACCAACATCATCAACGTGCTCTTGGGCAGGTGAAAGTTGGTCAGCAGCAGGTTGACCACCTGAAAGTCAAACCCCGGTGTGATAAAGATATTGGTGTCGCCACTGGTTTGGCCCGAGCGTGCCCACGACTCCAGTGTGCGCACAGTGGTGGTGCCCACCGCCACCACCCGGCCCCCGCGCTGGCGGCAGCGTTCCAGTGCTGCCAAGGTGGCCAGTGGTATTTCGTACCATTCGCTGTGCATTTGATGCTCGGCCAGATTTTCGGTTTTCACGGGCTGGAAGGTGCCTGCCCCCACATGCAGCGTCACGCTGGCCCGTTCAACGCCTTGGGCAGCCAGTGCAGCCAGCACCGTATCGTCAAAGTGCAGCGCCGCTGTAGGTGCTGCCACAGCACCTGGGGTGCGGGCAAACACGGTTTGGTAGCGTTGGGTGTCTTGGGCAGCGTTGGGGTCGTTGCCTTCGGCTTGCTGGCGTTCAATGTATGGGGGCAGCGGCAAGTGGCCGTGGCGCTCCATCAATGTCCACGCATTTTCGTGGGCTGGGCCGTGCAGTGCAAAGCGAAACAGCGGGCCGTTCTCATCGGGGTAGCGCCCGAGCAGCACGGCATCAAAGCCCCCGTGGTGGCTACCTCCTGCCATGTGCAGGGTAGCGCCGGGCTGGGGTTTTTTGCTCACCTTCATGTGCGCCACCACCTCATGGTCGGAGAGCACCCGTTCAATCAGCAGTTCTAGCTTGCCGCCGCTGGATTTCTCGCCAAAAATGCGCGCCTTGAGCACACGGGTATCGTTAAACACCAACAAATCACCGGCCCGCAGCAGGCTGGGCAGTTCGCGGAAAATGCGGTCTATTGGTTGTGCGCCACGGCCATCCAGCAAGCGCGAAGCACTGCGTTCGGGGGCCGGGTGCTGGGCAATATGCTCTGGGGGCAGCTCAAAATCAAAATCACTGAGGGTGAATGCGGTGGAGACGGTAGCAGAAAAATCAGTCATGGGGCTTGAGGGCCGAACAGGCCCGTACCAAGAATAAACAGGAAAAATACGCCAAGCCTCAAGGGGGCGCGGCACGATTGTCCCACGGTGGCTGTCCCATAATCGCTGCGCTGCGGGTGTGTGCCATGCCTGTGGTCGCGTGCCACCATGCCGTTGGTGGTGTGTCTTTTTAGCGTCCAAGGAATCCAGTGCCATGTCTCTTGTCGTGTTCAACCAGAAAGGTGGAGTAGGCAAATCCACCATCACCTGCAATCTGGCCGCCATCAGTGCTAGCCAAGGGCTGCGCACCTTGGTGATCGATCTGGATTCGCAGGGCAACTCGAGTGCTTATTTGCTTGGGGCTGCGCCTGCGCCGGCACAGCCTGGGTTGGCCCATTTCTTTGAGCAGACACTGGGCTTTAGCTTGCGTCCCCTGCCCCCCAGCCATTTTGTGCAGCCAACACCGTTTGAGCGCCTGCACCTGATGGCCTCCAGTCCGCTGCTTGATGAGTTACAGACCAAACTCGAATCGCGCCACAAAATCTACAAGTTGCGTGAGGCAGTGCAAGCTTTGGTGCAAGACTATGACCGCATCTATATCGACACGCCCCCGGCACTCAATTTTTATACCCGTTCGGCGCTGATGGGGGCCACGGGTTGTTTGATTCCGTTTGATTGTGACGATTTCTCCCGTCAGGCGCTCTATACCCTGCTAGCCAATGTGCAAGAGATTCGTACCGACCACAACCCCAGCTTGCAGGTGAAGGGGATCGTGGTTAATCAATTTCAGGCCCGTGCCAGTCTGCCCCGGCGGTTGGTGCAGGAGCTGCTAGACGAGGGCTTGCCCGTTTTGCAGCCCTACCTTCCCCAATCGATCAAAGTGCGCGAGTCACACCAGCAGGCCACCCCTATGATTTACCTCGATTCTCGGCACAAGCTCACCGAGGCATTTATGGCTTTGCACCAAACCCTGACCGTATAAATTGGCCCATGCAGTTACAAGATATTCTTTATTCGCAAGGTTTTGGCACCCGTCGCGTGTGTGCTGGTTTGGTGCAGCAGGGCTGGGTGGATGTTTATGATGCTGGGCCAGACCAGCCGCCCGTGCAGTGCTTGGATGCCAGTGCCGATTTTGCCCCTGAGGGCTTGCACTTTCGGGTGCAGGGTGTGGATTGGGCCTACTTTGCCCATGCTTATGTGATGCTGCACAAGCCCGCAGGCACCGAGTGCTCGCAAAAGCCGTCCACTTATCCCAGCATTTACACCCTGTTGCCCGCCCCCTTGCGCCAGCGGCCCGTCAAAAGTGCCATTCAGGGCGTACAAGCGGTGGGGCGTTTAGACCAAGACACCACAGGTCTGTTGTTGCTCAGTGACGACGGCCAGTTTATCCACCGCATGAGTTCGCCGAAGAAGCATGTGCCCAAGGTGTACCGTGTCACGGCCAAACACGCCATTACCCCAGAGCAAATTGAGCGCCTGCTGGCAGGCGTGGTGCTCGATGATGATCCTAAACCGGTGCGCGCTGCTGCCTGCGTCTTGGTCGATGCCCACTGCCTAGACCTGACCCTGACCGAAGGCAAATACCACCAAGTCAAGCGCATGTTGGCAGCCGTGGGCAACCGGGTAGAGGGGTTGCACCGCAGTCGCATTGGTCAGTTGGCCCTGCCGCAAGACTTGGCCCCCGGCCAATGGCGTTGGTTGAGCGCACAAGATTTGCAGCGTCTGACCATGACTGCCGATAATCCACCGTCCGCGGGGTGAAAGTTCTGTCTTGGCCCAACGCCATAATGGTGCATAGACCTTGTGGTGCTGGGCTTGGTGCCTGTCACAGCCTTTGCGGCACCCTTATTTTGTAAAGAAACGAGTCTGCCGCTATGGATACCTTTGTTTGGGATCAGAACTTTGTTACCGGCTTGCCCGATGTGGATGAGCAGCACCACGCTTTGGTGGATTTGTTCAACGAGCTGAGCCGTTCACTGTTCTTGAGCGACGAGTCCCAGGAGACGGTGCTCAGTGAGATTTTTGAGCGTTTGGTGGCCTATACCGAATACCACTTCAGCGATGAAGAAGTGCTGATGGAGGCAGAAGGGGTAGACCCGCGCCATGTGTTGGCACACAAGGGCTTGCACCAGCAGTTTGTAGCCCAAGTGCATGCCATGTGGCAACAGCGCCATTTGATGGCCGACCCTGCCGAAACCTTTGTCGGTTTTCTGACTTCGTGGTTGGGGATGCACATTTTGGGCATAGACCAGTCGTTGGCTCGCCAAATTGTGCTGATCCGTCAAGGCATGTCGGCGGCCCAAGCCTTTGAGCAAGAAAACTCCGGCCACGACAATGGCACCCAGGCATTGCTCAAGATGATTGGCAAGCTCTACCATGTGCTTTCGGCACAGAACACGGAATTGGCGCAGGCCAACCAGTTGTTGGAAGATCGTGTGGCCAGGCGCACACGCGAGCTGGCCCAGGCCAATGAAGAGCTGCAACAAGCCAATTTGCGTTTGGAGGCTTTCTCTCGCACCGATGGCTTATTGCAGATTGCCAACCGCGCCTATTTCAATGATCGTTTGGCCCAGACCTGTGCCAGTGCTGCTCGGCGGCAGGAGCCAGTGGGGCTGTTGATGATCGATGTGGATTTTTTCAAACGCTACAACGACACCTACGGCCATCAGGCGGGCGATGCTTGTTTGCAAGCGGTAGCACGGGCTGTGCAAAACGCCACCCAACGCACCACCGATCTGGTGGCCCGTTATGGTGGCGAGGAACTGGCGGTTATTTTGCCCGACACTGACGCCCAAGGCACTGCCGAGGTGGCGCGGCGGGTCGTGGCCGCCGTGCTGGCTTTGGGGCGTGAACACAAGGCCTCAGATGCTGCACCCTATGTGACGGTGAGTGTGGGCGCGGCCAGCCAAGTGCCCGAAGGGGCCGAAGCCGACCAAGAACTGCTGGGCAATGCCGATGCGGCGCTCTACCGGGCCAAGGAGGCAGGGCGCAACTGCTGGCTGCTGTCAGTCTGAGCGCACCCCGTACTAGGCCAGCAGCGCCTGGGCGCTGGCCTGGTCGTTGGCTACTTCCAGAATTTTCAGAAAACCACTGATCTCAAACACTTCACGCACATGCGGGGCCATGCCGCACAGCACCAGCCGCGCTTGGGCTTGTTTGGCCCGTTTGGCGGCCATCAGCACAATGCGCAAACCCGCACTGGAGATGTAGTCCAGTGCCGTCAGATCGACGATGGCATGGCGTCCGGGGGTATCAAACAGGGGTGTGAGGGACTTTTCCAGCGCACCAGCGGTGGCGCTGTCCACACGGCCCACAATACAGGCCACACGTGCCGTGCCCAGTTCTGAAATCGTACATTCGAGAGCCATTCTCTTCTTTCTTGGAAACAAACAAAAACTCAGGCATCCTTGCGCAGCGTTTTGAGCAGCACAATCAGGTTGCCGCTGCCGTCGTAGTAGGTGCGGGCGTCGTCCATCAGGGTTTTGACCAGATGCACACCCAAACCACCGACTTGGCGCTCTTCCAGATCCAGCTCCAGATCGGGGGATGGCACCTCCACAAAGGGATCAAACTGGGGCGCATCGTCTTTGATGATGATCTCTAGCCATTCATCAGACATGCTCATGCGCACTCGGATCACCCGGTCTTCAGCACCTTGAAGCCCATGCAGGATGGTGTTGGTGATCAGCTCGTCAAGGCACAGATTGGCCGAAAAGGCCAAGTCGCTGCGCTCTGGCAGTGCATCTTCTACCGCACTGGCCAGTTTTTCGAGCTCTTCCAGCCGCGCTGGCAATGGGTAGTCCAGCAGCAGTGTCTTTTGGCGAAGTTCGGGCAGTGGGCCGTCCATCAGGAGCTCCTTACTTTCTACAGAGAATCAGGCAGGTCAGGTCGTCCGAAGCTTCGGCACCATTGACGAATTGTTCCACATCGCGCACCAGTGCAGCTACCAGTGCTGCCGGGCCTTGTTCGGGTTGGGCCTGCACTAGCCAGTGGTGCAGGCGGGCATCGCCATAGGCTTCGTTGGCGGGAGAGAAGGCTTCGGTGACGCCATCGGTATAGAGCACCAGCGTGTCACCAGGAGCCAGGGTGATGTGCTGATCCAGGTAGCGCATGTCTGGGAACACCGCCAGCGCCAAGTCGTGTACGCTGGGCAGCACTTGCACTTCGCCGTGGGCTTGGCGCAGCAGCGGCGGGTGGTGTCCTGCACTGGCGTAGCTCAGGCTGCCATCGCGTGGATCAAAAATGCCGTAGCAGGCCGTGACAAACAAATCCATTGGATTGCGCTCGCACAGCAAATCGTTGGCTTGGGCCAAAACCTGGTGTGGAGGCTGGCCGGTCATGGCCAAGTCCAGCAGTACGGTGCGTGATACCGCCATGAAGAATGCTGCCCCTACGCCTTTGCCTGAGACATCAGCCACCAAAATCCCATAGCGGCCATCAGGCAGCATGAAACCATCGTAAAAGTCGCCGCCGAGTTCGCGGGCCGGAAACATGATAGCGTGAACGGCCCAACTGGCTTCATCGGGGAATTGTTGCGGCAAGATCGCCAACTGCATGGCGCGGGCCAAGTTCAGTTCTTCTTGTACCCGGTCGCCTACAGCGCGCAGCTGCTCGTTCTTTTCGGCCAGTTCTGCCGTGCGGGCCTGCACTTGGGTTTCTAGTTCGCGTTCGCGCGATTCGTTTTGCTCGCGAATCACGTCCAACAGGCGGCCAAACTCCCCAGCCACCGTGTTGAAGTTACGCGCCACCAGCACCAGCTCGTCTTGGGTGTCAATTTGGATGCGGGTGTCTAGGCGGCCTGCGCAGAAAGCATCAGTGCCCTTTGAGAGGCTGCGCAGTGAATGCAGGGTAGACAGGTAGATGCCCACAAACAGGTAGGCAATGGCCGCCAGTGCGCCTACCAGCAGCGCGGCAATTGTCCACTGTGTGTGTTTGAGCCGGGTGATGCGCTCCAGCAGGTGGGCATCGGCTGTGTGTGTCAGGGCTTGTAGCAGTTCGCGGGCACGCTGTTGGTTGTTGTGGGCCAGTTGCCGCAATTCGTCCAAGGCGTCGGGGTTGTCTAGGGTTTTGTCAGCGGCATCTTGCTGGGCAACAATGCCTACCAGCAGTGCCTCTAGTGGCGTGGGCACCGCGCTGGCTGTGGGGTGGTGTGCCATCAGTTGGGCAACTCCAGCCTTGAGGCCGGGCATCGATTCGGTCAGTACCACTTGGGCACCCAAGGCGTAGGAGGCCATGTCGCCGGTATTCAGGGTCAGGGCATCTTGCTGTTTGCCCAGGGTGTCGAGCACCAGTGGCAGGCGGCTGGTTAGCAGCTCAAAGGTGGCATCCAGTTCTGGATCGACGTTCAGCCGATAAACGCGGGCACTGGACTGCACTACCCCCAACATGGCATTGATGGCACCGTTCAGTACCGCAAAGCGCCGCTGTGGAGTGGCGCTGCTGTCGAGTTGTTGCACTTGTTGCCAGCGGTTGTGCAGTTGCGCCCAAGGCCCATCTGGGGTTGCCAGCGGTGGGGGGGCCAGTGGGGTGAGCGCCTGGGTAACCTGGGGCAGTGATGTCAGTGTGGTGCCGCGCACTGCCTGATCACGCAACTGCACCATTTGTGCCAGCACCTCGGCTTGGGCAGCAAAGGCCCGCAAACCCGCACGTTCCGTATCGGCGGTTTCGCGGGCTTGGCGGGCTTGTTGCCACAGTGGCATGCTCAACGAAGCCATTGCCAGCAGCACCACGATCCCGATCAGCAGGTATTTGCGGGAAAAGGTCAAGCGCCCGGACAGCCAGATGGCCGGGGCAAACAAACGCAGAGCCAGCCGTGCCGCACGGCTGGCCCATAAGCTGTCCAAGGGGCGTTGCACTGTGGGCTTACGGGGTTGAGTGGGGGTCTAACACTACCTTCACATTCCCTTCGGCACTTTTTCTGTCGATGTAGCCAATGGCGCCAGGGGTTGCTTGAACGGCCTTGCTGACATCGGCAGCGGTGGCCACTTCGCGCGGCGGAAATCCCATGCCAGTAAACGCCTGCCGTGCCCAATAGGCCCGCAATTGGCCTGGGCTACGCCCAGTCACTTTGGAGTAGAACTCCATGCGCAGGGGGGCACCTTCTTTGATATCAATAGGCTGAATGGGCTTGCCATCAGGCCAAGTCTGCACCTGTTTGAGAAAGATCTGTGTCGCTTGGCTGGGGTCGAGTTTTTCTACCGGCACAGCACGGTGGGCAATGACCACTACCGAGCCTTGTGCCAATGCTGGCAAGGGGGGCGTTAAGGCCATACTCAGAAGCGCAATATGCAAGGGTTTCATAGCCAAACCTTAGAAAACAACATCCAGCACCACACTCACCAGGTTGATCCGGTTGTTGATCGGCAGCCTCAAATTGGCAAACGGCCCGGGGTGATAAGGGTTGGGGGTTTTGAAACGGTCGTATTGCACTTTGAGGGCCATGTTGTCATGAAAATCCCAGCGCACGCCCACGGTGGCGGAACGGGAGGATTTTTGTGTGCCCGAGGCAGCCTCATCGAGGCTGCCTTTGAGTTGTGCCAGCCCTGCATCCAGTTGGGGATGCAAGCCAGTAGGCCCAAGGGCGCTGGTATCGAGGACAGGCGTTTTGCGCTGCTGGCGGGCTATGCCCACATAGGGCGTGAAATCGCCAACGCTGCGGCCCACGCTCAGGTGGTAGCTGTCGGCCCGGCCCAACATGGCCGATCCAGAGTGAAACCGTGCCCATTCTCCCATCACGGCCCAGCCATCCCAGTTGGCGTTGAAGCCCACACTGGTATAAATGGGCGAGCTGTCAAAGGGGTTGGTATAGCCCAAGGCGGCTTGGGCCTTGTTGTTGAGACTGGTACGCAAGGGGGCTGGTAGCATGGGGTTGGCAGCCAAGGCCGACAACCCGCCCGCCATTTGTGCCAGACCGGCATTGAGCTGATCTACCTGGGATGAGCGCAGTGTGGTGCTGTTGACCCAAGTGCGCGAGGCACGCAGCGTGACATGGGGCAGGGTGACACTGGCGGCCAAACCCTTGAGGCCGCTGAGTTCGTTGTCAGACTCAATCACCGGGTTGGCGCTGTTGAAGCGGATTTTGTAACTGCTGCTACCAGCATAGCCTTGCAGCAGCAATGCGGTATTGCCTAAAGAGTGGCGCCATTGCACATCGCCACCATCAATGGCAATGACACTGTTGGCAATCCAGTACACGGGCAGGGGGGGGCGTACCGTCATGTTGGCGTAGCCGATTTCGGTGATGTCGGAATCAAAGTACAGCGGACTGCGGTAGCGGCCTACCCGCACGGCCAAGTCTGGCCCCAGTTGTTGGCGCACATAGCCCATGCGCAGTTTGGGCTCCATGTTTTCGCCAGCACGGCCCACTGCTTGCAGTACCGCCGAGGTGGACTCAGCCATTTGCCAGTTTAACTGCACCCCCAGCACGGAATCCAGATTGCCTGAGATGCCACGGTGGGCTAAGGATTTTTGGTCGAACGAGAACACCATGCCCACATCGTCATTGCGGTGGTGTGTTACGCCCAAGGTGGCAAACCCCGACAGTTTGAGCGTTGGTGGAAGGGGGCTGGTCGTTTCAGACTCTTGTGAATATGCGGGTGCCAGTATGGTCAGTGACAGCAACAGGGCACTCAGAGCCAGATGGTGCGGGAGCTGTCGTGCGGAGGTTTC
The DNA here is from genome assembly GCF_042652905.1 of Giesbergeria sinuosa. Classification (NCBI taxonomy): domain Bacteria; kingdom Pseudomonadati; phylum Pseudomonadota; class Betaproteobacteria; order Burkholderiales; family Comamonadaceae; genus Giesbergeria; species Giesbergeria sinuosa. The sequence goes on from NZ_JBHSHJ010000001.1 coordinate 17,432, forward strand.
CTGCATGGGCGGTTTGGTGGAAAGAGGCGGCAGAGGGCAACCAGAAAGTATTGGAGCAGCGGAGACTGTAGAAAATATACGGGGCCAGCCCCACCTTGGCTAGCATAATTTGGCTACAGAATGCACACGAACCTGTGGCTGTAGCCGGTGGATGTCGTGGGGTTGGGCCAAACGGGTTCCCCCAGACAGCAGGGCCGCCGTGCCCCCAGCTACCCCCCAAGCCAGTGCCTGGGCTGGGGGGTGGTCTTGTGCCAGCGCCCAGACCAGCGCCGCCAGAAAGCAGTCACCAGCACCCGTGGTGCCCTCATCGGTAGGCACTGTCAGGGCCGCTGCTTGCCAAACGCCTGCAGGGGTGGCTAGCAAGGCGCCTTGTTCGCCCAATGACAACGCCACCATTTGCGCTTGCCCTTGCGCTACTAGGCTGTGCGCTGCAATAGCCCATTGCGCTGGCTGTGCCAGTGCTTGTCCAGTCAGTTCGCGCAGTTCGCGCAGACTGACCTTGAGCAGACCAACCCCTGCCTGCAAGGCACTGCTTAGGGCCGGGCCTGACGTGTCCAGCACCAACTGCTGGTTTTGGTGGCGGGCCTGTCGTGCCAACTGGGCGTAAAAATCATCAGGCACCCCCGGTGGTAGGCTGCCGCTGGCTACCAGCCACTGTGGTCTGGGTTGCACAGCGGCCAGGCCATGCAGGCAGGCTTGCCATTCGGCGGTTTGCACTTTGGGGCCAGGCAACACGAAGCGAAATTCCTGTCCGGTGCTGTCTTCTATGACCGAAAAGTTTTCGCGGGTTTGCCCGGCAATGGGTTGGGCTTGGGTCTGCACCCCTTCTGCTTGCAACAGGGTTTGCAAACGCTCGCCGGTGGGGCCACCTGCCAAATACCATGCCTGTACCGGGCTGCCCAGTCGGTGCAGCACCCGTGCCACATTGATACCGCCCCCGCCGGGGTAGTGCTCTGCGGTGGTGCAGCGCAGTTTGTGGGTAGGCCGCACTTGTGGGGTGCGGGTCGCCATGTCTAAGGCAGGATTGAGGGTGAGGGTCAGGAAGGTGCTCATGCCGCAGAAGGGGGGGCTGGTGCCAGCGTGTGGTGGTGGGAAATATCAAACCCTGACCAAAGCCGGATCAAATCAGGAAAGTGCCATTGTTCTGGGTCTTCTCGGGCAGTGATTTTTTCGTTGCAGCCAGGTTGACTCAGGTCTATGGTTTCTGGGGGGATACGTTGTTTGGTGCGGGTGCAGTAGAACACTTTGACCCACGGCGCTGTCAGGGTGCTCCGGTTCTGGTCAGTCACCACCCCCAGTCGCTCGGAACTCAGCCGAACCAGAGAGCCCGCCGGATAAATGCCGATGCTCTTGACGAAGGCATGAAAAAGTTGGAGGTCGAAATGGCCTTCGCTCCACTGGGCCATGCGCCGCAGCGACTCGGCGGGGTCCCAACCCGCCTTGTAGGGGCGGTTGGAGGTGATGGCATCGTAGACATCGCAGATGGCCGTCATTTTGGCGATCAGGTGGATGTGCTCACCTGTGAGTCCGTCTGGGTAGCCTGTGCCATCAATCTTTTCATGGTGGTGCCGACAAGCGTCCAGCACGGCCACATCGGTTTTGCCACCTTGGCGCAGCATCTCCCAACCCGCCACCGGGTGGTGGCGCACCACGGCAAATTCAGCATCGGTGAGCTTGCCGGGTTTGTTCAGCACATGCAACGGAATGGTGGCCTTGCCCAGATCGTGCAGCAGTCCTGCCATGCCAGCAATGCGGGTCTGTTCTGCATCCAGTTGTAGTTGGCGGGCCAGTGCAACCATCAGCGCACACACGGCCACCGAGTGCATGTAGGAATAGTCATCCGCCGTTTTGAGCCGTGCCAAGCTGATCAGTGCGCCGGGGTTGCGAATGACAGAGGAGGAGATGTCTTCCACCAGATCGCGCATGCGGTGGGTGTCGGTGGCCTTGCCCAGCCGTGCCTCGTTGAACATGGAGGCGACAGCAGTTTTGGACTGTCGGCAAATGGCCGCGGCCGTCTCCAGTTCTTGCGCCATGCTGGTGGGACGCTGGTCACGCAGTGCGGACGGTGGTGGCACAGAGGCCCGCGTTTCGGTGGTGACCGGCCCATCGTTCAGGTGCTGGAAGGTGTTTTCGACCTGGGCTTCAGCCTCTGCTTGCGAGGTGGACGCAATGCCTGGGGCAACGTCTAGCCCGCGCCCTACATCGATCCAGACTTCCTTGATGGTGGTGGCTCGGATACTGGCCAGATCTTTGGGGTCTGTCAGGGTGAACTGGGTGCGCCAGAAAGGATGCTCCATCCATGAGCCACAAAACTCATGGATGTGCATTCCCAAGGTGAGATGCTGAACATGGATGCGTTTGAGCATGGCAATTTTCTTCGGGTACGAACAGGCAGGACTTTGGGGGCATTGTGGCGCGAAAATAACAAATTGTTGCATTTGGAGCGCCATTGAATGCCAACAGAGTACTGGCCCATACGGCAGATTGTGGTGGTAGCCACCGTGGTGGTTGCTGCGCACAATTCAGGTGGCCATCGCCACTGCTTCAGCATAAGTCCATATGGTCGGGTTTGGACATCCTCTCCCCCCTAAAAGATGGCGATTCCTACGGTGGGATGGCGATGTCCCGCCGCGAGAACGTTCTGTGTTGCATTCGTATCGTGCCCCGCAGTCGCTATGGGGTCAGCAATATGGCGGTTGCGCTACCTGCTATCGGTCAGAATCTCTGTATGCCTGCCGCGCCCTCTGCTCCTGCCCACCCATCCCCTGCGCCTGCAACCTTGAGCGGGCCGCAAAAAGCGTTGCGCAAACTCGGGCTGGTGCGCTCTATTGATTTGGCGTTGCATTTGCCCCTGCGTTATGAGGATGAAACCCGCATTGTTCCATTGAGCCAAGCCCGTGATGGTCAGACGGTACAGATCGAGGCCACGGTGACCACGTCAGAAATTGTGCTGCATCCACGCCGCCAGTTGCGGGTGTTGGTCGATGATGGTACGGGCACCTGTGAGCTGCGTTTTTTCACCTTTTATCCATCGCAACAAAAGACCATGGCGGTGGGGGTGCGCTTGCGGATTCGGGGTGAAGTCAAAGGGGGCTTCTGGGGTCGGCAAATGCTGCATCCAGCCTTTCGGCTGGCGGGGGGGGAGCTGCCGGTGGCCTTGACGCCAATTTATCCGACCACTGCGGGCCTGCCCCAGCCATACCTGCGCCGCGCCATTGTTATGGCGTTGGGCCGGGTAGACCTGTCTGAAACTTTGCCCTCTAGGGCACCCTCTCCCCCTTTGCAATGGCATGACCCTATCGGTAGTGGTCAGGCTCTGTGGACTTTGCGTGAGGCACTGGTGTTTTTGCACCATCCGGCACCGGATGTGGCATTAGCCACATTAGAAGACCACAGCCACCCGGCTTGGCAACGCCTCAAGGCCGAGGAGTTGTTGGCACAGCAGCTTTCACAGGCACAGTCCCGCCGTGAACGGGCGCAGTTGCGTGCTCCGGTGTTACAGACCCGTGGGGCCGGGCCACAGACTTTGTCTCTGCCCGAGCAGCTGTTGGCGGTCTTGCCCTTTGCGTTGACGCCAGCCCAGCGCCGTGTGGGGGAAGAAATTGCCCGTGATTTGGCCCGCCCGGTGCCCATGCACCGGCTGTTGCAAGGCGATGTGGGTTCGGGAAAAACCGTTGTGGCCGCGCTGGCCGCCACCATTGCCATCGATGCGGGTTGGCAGTGCGCCCTGATGGCACCGACCGAAATTCTGGCCGAGCAGCACTTTGCCAAACTGATTGGCTGGCTAGAGCCGATTTTGGCAGCACGTGGTCAATCGGTGGCTTGGCTGGTGGGTGGGCAAAAAAAGAAAGAGCGCACAGCCATGCTCGAGCGTATTGAGAATGGAGAGGCGGCCTTGGTTGTTGGCACCCATGCTGTGATTCAGCAACAGGTGCGTTTCAAAAATCTGGCATTGGCCCTGATTGACGAGCAGCACCGTTTTGGCGTGGCCCAGCGGTTGGCATTGCGGCAAAAGTTGGCGGCGCATGGCATGGAGCCACATTTGTTGATGATGACGGCCACCCCCATTCCGCGCACTTTGGCCATGAGTTACTACGCCGATTTGGATGTATCGGTGATTGACGAGCTGCCGCCAGGGCGCACACCCATTGTGACCAAAACCATTAGTGATAGCCGCCGTGATGAACTCATTGCGCGTTTGGGGGCGCAGATTGCCGCTGGGCGGCAAGCCTATTGGGTGTGCCCGCTGATCGAAGAAAGCGAGGCACTCGACCTGTCTAATGCCACGGCCACCCATGCCGATTTGTCTGCGGCCTTGCCAGGGGTGCAGGTGGGGCTGCTGCACTCACGCATGCCCAGTGCCGAGAAAAAAGCAGTGATGGCCGCTTTCAGTGCTGGACAGATGGGGGTGTTGGTGAGCACCACCGTGATTGAGGTGGGCGTAGACGTGCCCAATGCCAGCCTGATGGTGATTGAACACGCCGAGCGTTTTGGCTTGAGCCAGTTGCACCAGTTGCGTGGCCGGGTGGGGCGGGGGGCAGTGGCTTCGGCCTGTGTGTTGCTTTATTCCACCGGCGACAGTGGCCGCTTGGGTGAGGTAGCCCGTGAACGTTTGCAGGCGATGGTTGAGACCAACGATGGCTTTGAAATTGCCCGCCGCGATTTGGAGATTCGTGGCCCTGGCGAATTTTTAGGCGCGCGCCAATCTGGGGATGCCATGTTACGCTTTGCCGACCTGCGCACAGATACCCTGCTGTTGGATTGGGCCAGAGCATTAGCACCACAGATGCTGGAGCAACACCCCGAGTTGGCCCAACGCCACATTGCCCGCTGGCTGGGTGGTAAGGCTGAGTTCCTTAAAGCCTAATGCGTGGCAGGGTTGCCCACCATGTCCCATGGTGCGGCTGCATGTCTTGTTTGCAACGCTGGGTTCAATAGGCAATCGCAGTTGGGGAGTCAGCGCAGGCCTCACCCCTTGGGCAAAGAGGTGAAGCGGTGGGCAAGTGTGGGGCTCAGCCGTCGGCGTTAATGCGCTGAATCAGCGTTTGCAACACAGCATCGGCTTGGTCGTTGCTGATTTGGCAGGTGCCCGCCGCGTTGTGACCACCGCCACCGTATTCCAGCATCAGGTTGCCCACATGGGTTTGGCTGCTGCGGTCGAGGATGGATTTGCCAGTGGCCAGAACCGTGTTTTGTTTTTGCAGTCCCCACATCACATGGATGGAGATGTTGGCGGTGGGGAACAGCGCATAAATCATGAAGCGGTTTACCGCCCAGATGGTGTCTTCGCCCCGCAAATCGAGCACGACCAAATTGCCGTGTTGGGTGGCGCAGCGCAGAATTTGTTCCTTGGCCTTTTCGGCGTGGTCAAAATACAGTTCTACCCGCTCTTGCACATCGGGCAGCGCCAGAATCTGTTCAATGCTGTGGTCACGGCAGTATTTGATCAAGTCCATCATCAGCTGGTAATTGCTGACGCGAAATTCCCGAAAGCGCCCTAGCCCGGTGCGTGAGTCCATCAGGTAGTTGAGCAGTGTCCACTTTTGTGGATTGAGCACGTCTTCGCGCGAGTATTGCGCCGAGTCGGCTTGGTCGACCGCCAGCATCATCTCGTCGGTCACGCGCGGGAAGGCAGCCTTGCCACCAAAGTGGTTGTACACCACCCGTGCTGCCGAGGGGGCATGGGCCTCAATGATGTGGTTGGCGCGTTCGCCAGTGTTGCGCACGGTTTCAGACTCGTGGTGGTCAAACACCAAGTGTGCTGCTGCCACATAGGGCAGGTTGGTGGTGATGTCACGGTTGGTGATTTCGATTTTGCCGTCCTGCATGTCTTTGGGGTGGACAAACAGAATGTCGTCAATCATCTCCAGCTCATTGAGCAGTACGGCACAGACCAAACCATCAAAATCGCTGCGGGTAACCAGTCGGTATTTGGGGGAACTCATGGTGGCATCTCCTGGAAAACAAAGAAGGGTTGTTTAAAAAACAATGTCTGTCACTGTATCGTGCCTGTAGCGCAATGGTGAGGAAACACAGTGGTTTGGCATGGCTGCCAGAGGGCTTCAAAATTGCTCGTGTGGCCCTAGGTAGCGCCATTGGCCCACAGGCAGGTTGCCCAGTACCACCCGGCCAATGCGGATACGCTTGAGGCCCACCACTTTCAGGCCGACCAGTTCGCACATGCGCCGAATCTGGCGTTTTTTGCCTTCAGTCAGGATAAAACGCAATTGCTCAGGGTTTTGCCATTCCACCTTGGCGGGTTGCAGCATCTGCCCGTCCAAACTCAAGCCATGGCGCAGGCGTTGCAGCTGCGCCCGTGGAAACACGGCCTGCACATTGGTGCTGACCGGGTCGTTTTCATGGATTTCTAGCAAGGGAGCGGCCCGCTCGTCAGGGGAGAGGGGCCGCAGTGGCCCCGGCCCTTGGTACACCACACGCACCAGGTACTCTTTTTCCATCACGGAGTCCTCCCCAATGATTTGCCGAGCCACGCGGCCATCTTGTGTGAGTACCAGCAAACCCACTGAGTCGATATCGAGCCGTCCCGCAGGTGCCAAGCCCCGCAGGTGCGGTGGCGTAAAGCGCAGGCCGCTGGCATCTTGGCGCCAGTGCGTGCGGGGGTTGATGAGGGCTACAGCAGGTTGGTGGCCATCTTCTGCTTGGCCCGATACATAGCCAATGGGCTTGTTCAGCAAGATGGTGACACGGCTGTCCTGTTGGCGCTGGGCAGCACGCTCCACAGCCACATGGTCGTGGGCGGTGACTTTGGTGCCCATGGCAGCCACCTGACCATTGACCAGCACCCAGCCTTGGGCAATCCAGTCGTCGGCCTCGCGGCGTGAACACAAGCCCAGTTCGGCCAGTCGTTTGTTCAGGCGGGTGCCTTCTGTGGTGGGCTGGGAGGCGCCAGCAGGACGCGCGGGTGGAGCCGAACGGCCAGATGGTGGCGCAGCGGCGGGCGAAGGTTTGACCGGTGCAGAGAGCACTGGGCGGCGCAACACTGGGCGGGCAGCAGTGCTGGGACGGGGCGGGCCCGAAGGGCGGGAAGTATCAGAAGACATGAACGATGGCTAAGGCTGTGCCCTCAACGGGCGGTTTCCTGGGCCCAGGCACGCTGGGCGTGCCAAGACAGGAAGGCATCCACCGGCAGTGGGCGGCTAACATGGTAGCCCTGGGCCTCGTCGCAGCGCAGGGTACGCAGGCGTTCCAGGATGGCAGCATTCTCCACCCCTTCGGCCACCACGCTCAGGCCCAGATTGTGCGCCAGATCGATGGTGGAGCGCACAATCATGGCGTCATCTTGATCGCTCTCCATGCCCATGACAAAAGACTTGTCGATCTTGAGCTCATCCACCGGCAGTCGCTTGAGGTAGCCCAGCGAGGAATAACCCGTGCCAAAGTCGTCAATCGAGAGTTTGAAGCCCTGCTGTGACAGACGATTGAGCATGGCCTCGGCCCGTTGCGGATCGTCCATGATGGCGCTTTCGGTGATTTCGAGGCAGAAGTCGTGGGGTTGTACGTTGTGCCGTGCCAACATGGCTTGCAGGCGCTCGCACAATTCGGGGTCTAGCAGGTCGCGCGTAGAGAGGTTGACCGATACCCGCAGTCCGATGCCTTGGGTACGGGGGTCGGCCAGCAGCCGTGCCGATTCTTCAAACATCCATAACGTAAGCTGGCGCACAAAACCCGTCTGCTCGGCAAAAGGAATAAAGTCCATCGGTGGAACCAAGCCGCGCTGTGGGTGCTGCCAGCGCACCAAGGCTTCGGCGGCCATGCCGGGGCGGCCTTGCAATGGCACCTTGGGTTGCAGGTACAGGCGCAACTCATCACGTTCAATGGCGCGGCGCAGCTCGGTCAACAGCGACAAGGTTTGTGCGCTGGACGAGTCCATGATCGGGTCATAGACTTGTGGGCCGTCGAGTTTGCGTTTGGCCACATACATGGCAATCTCAGAGCGGTTGAGCAGCGTGTCTACATCGTTGGCATCGTCGGGCCAACAAGCAATGCCAATGCCTGCACTCAGGTCCACCATTTGGTCACCAAATGCCAAGGGACGCTCAAAAGATTGGGTAATGCTGCGCGCCACCACCATGGCCGCACTGGCATTGGTGCGCCGCAACAGCAGTGCAAATTCATTGCCTCCCAGTCGGGCCACCATGTCGCCATGGGCCATGATTTGCTCTCGCAGGCGCTTGGCTACGGCTTGCAACAGTTTGTCGCCAAAGGCATGGCCTAGCACATCGTTGACATGTTTGAAGCGGTCTAAGTCCAGCGTAATGACGGCCAAGGTGGTGGCCTCGGGGCCATAGTCGGCATGGGCTGCAATGGCGGCCAATACGGTGTTGCGAAATCGCTCGCGGTTGGGCAGGCCAGTCAGGCGATCCCAGTAGGCCAGATGGCGGATTTCTGCTTGTTGTTCGGCAATGTCAATGCGCATCCGATCAAAAGAGCGGGCCAGCAAGCCGATTTCGTCACGGCGGTTGGTGTGTTCGACGGGCATGTCGTACTCACCGCGTGAAATGCGCTGTGTGCCCAGCACCAGCGAACGCAACGGTGTAGTCACCCAGCGTGCCATGAGGCCATGCCCCAATGCAAACAGCAGCAGGCCCGTCAGGGTGATGCCTGCCAGCAGCCATTGCAATTGCCGGTACGGTGCCACCACGGCATCTACCGAACGCAGTAGCAGGGTTTGTGCTTGCTCGGGGCCATCCCGACCCAGAGCAATCGAGCGCACCAGCAGGGTATCGTGACCATTGGTCAGTTCAGTGATGGGGCCATGGTGTTGGCGCAGTGCCGCCAGTGCATCGTCCCCTAGGGTGCTGACCGGTACAGTCCATTGGCTGTTGTTGTTGCCATGCACACGCAAGGCCACTTGCACAGCCAGCAATTGCTGCATCTCGTCGGCCAAGGTCTGATTGATCGGAAACCCCATCAGCACCCAGCCCATGAGCACTGGCGCCCGCATGGGCACCAACACGAACTGGTATGGCAAGCCATTGACCGTGGTGATTTGGCTGTTTTGTTGCCCTGCGGACAGGGCCGGTAGCACCTGTGCCAGAGCACGGTCAAAGGCGCCCATGCCCTGCCCACTACTGACGCTGCGCACTTGCAGTTTGGTGTCTAGCAGGGCCGCCACTGCAGCGCCCATGCGTTGACCGTGGTTTTCTAGGGCAGACTGTATGGTGCGCTGATCCCCAGAGCCTACTGCAGCCCGAAAACCGTAATCTGCAGCCAGCAGTGTGGCACCTTGGCGCAAGCGTTCGGCGTTTTGCTCGAGCAAGCGGCGCCAAACGTTTTCGTCGGTGTCCAAAGTGTGGGCAATTTGGCTGCGGGCATTGCGGTCAATGCTGTTGCGCACCACGGCAAAGCCAGCTATTTGCACCATCAACAGCAACAAGAGTGAGATTCCGACCAGCCGTGCAATCAGGCTGCGAGACCAAGTAGCCAAACGCCAGTTCAAGGTGTTAACTCCTGCAACTGGACGGTGGCCGAGACGGTGTCGGTAGCTCCCACGGTGAGTGCTTGGTCTGTGGCTGGGGCATCTATTGGCAGGCGGGGGTGCCAAACCCGCAGTCGATAGTTGCCTGCAGGCACATGGTCGATTTGCACACGGCCTGTGTGGGCCGCCGTTTGTCCGTAGTATGGGGTTTCCACTACAACGATCCAGCCCACCATCTGGTCGTGGATATTGCAGCCCAGCACCACCACACCTGGTTGTTCAAAGCGTACCGGATCGGCGGGGGTGCCACTGTAGAGTTTGAGTTCGAATTTCTTGGCCGCCGAAAACGAGTACACATGGTGGCGCACGGTGTCTTGGTTGGGAAAGGAGACCTCGCTGCCCACGGGCACTACCAGCACCTGCGGGACGAAGCGTTTTTTCTCCTGTGCCATCTCCAGTCGGGGCAGTGGTTTGACCTGCCGCCGGGCTTGGGCAGACTCGAGATAGACCACGGCTTGTGCCAAAGGCAGGCCGGTAGGTGATTGCACCTCTATGTGCACACTGCCCGCTTGCGCATACCCGATGCCCAGAGTGGTGGCCCATAGCAGTGCAGTGCCATAGCGGGCGGTTTGAGGCCAAGCCTTCTTCATGGCACGATGGCGATGCCTAGCAGCGCCTCTCCATCACCCACCACTCCCAACGCTCTGGCCCGACCTGTGGCCAGGTCAATCTGGTACAGCCGGGTTGGTGCCGAGGGCGAGAGGCTGCGTATGGCAGCCAGTGCTTGGTTGGATACATCAGAGATATCCAAGCTGGCTTCAGCCAGCGCCCCCAAACCCAAGGGGCCCACCGTGTGCAGCTGCCCAGTGTTGGGTGATATGACCGGCTGGGTAGCCTCCAACGAACCCAAGACAGCCAGCGTGCCCAAGGTTTTGTCGATGGCGTAATTGGTGGTCAGTTTTTCATTTTGTTGGTTGTAGGTGTAGGCGACGGCAGTGATGTCGGGCAGCCGCCCCGCGTAGGTGTCACCGGGGGCGTAATGCAGGCGCCCATCGGTTTGCAGGCCGGGTTGGGCTGGGTCGCCATCCACCACGGCCCCTGTGTCTGGGTGCAAACGCAGGTTCAGACCATCGGGGCCAGTCACCCGCAGCCTATCGACGGTGGGGTTGAAATCAAGGCCAAAACTGCCCGTGGGCAGAGCCAACGCAGTGGAGCCGACGGCTTGCAGTGTGGCCCGTTGTGGGTGCAAGGTATAGAGCTGCCCTTGTTGTGACAAGGCATAAAGCACACCGCGAGCCACCCGAAAATCGATTCCTACCAGTGACTGGCCTGTAGGCAGCCCTTGGATGCGCTGGCGCTGCACGATCTGCCGGGGCTGGTCGGCCTGAAACCGAATCAAATCCATAGACGCCGTCACAGCCAGCAACTCTGGCGCACGCCCGAGTGGACGGGTTGGGGCGGGATTGACAGAGGCACTGCGCCCAGCATCTGCCTCGGTAGAGGGAGGAGAGTTGGCACAACCAGCCAGCACCCAAGGCAGCACAGTCAGCCAGAGCAGGCGAGATGGGGGCAGGGATGTCCGTGTCATAGGCAGAATCTATATCTTTGGCAAAGGCGTTTGTTATAACTCTTAAAGATCGACTCTGCAAACCAGTGTCCTGTGGATGTGCTCAGCGTTTTCTGCGATGGGCCTTGCGGTGTTCTCCCGCCTGAAAGACATGCCAACGCAAGGCAGCCAAATCCAACACCCGCAACCCTCCGTATTCCACCTGAATGGCCCCTTGTCGCTCTAGGGCCGTTAGGGCTTCATTGACCCGTTGGCGTGACAGGCCCACCAGATAAGCCAATTCTTGTTGTGTGATGTGTAGCACCTGCCCCACACTGGGATACAGCACCGGATTGAACAGGGCTGCCAGGCTGCGTGCCACGCGCAAATCTGGGCTGTTGAGCCGGTCAATCTCGCGTGCGGCAATAAATTGGCCCAAACGCTCATTGAGTTGGTTCATCACAAAGCGGTTAAAACCAATCGAGTGGTCCAGCAACCAGTGGAAGGTGTCAATCGGCAGTCCAGCGACTGCGCTGTTGCGCAGTGCTTGTACGTTGTAGCGGTATGGCTCGCGCTTCATGGCTGTGCCCTCACCAAACCAGCCTCCAGGGGGGAGGCCCGCAAAGGTCATGGTACCCCCATCGGGGTTGTCGTTGCTCATCTTGAGCAATCCCTCCACCACGCCAAACCAGTAGGTTACAGGGCGGCCTACCCGACAGACGTAATCGCCAGGGCTTGCATCTCCCACCTGCAGTGCGTCAATAGCCCGTTCGCGCTCACTGGTTTGCAAAGAGGCCAGCCAAGGAATGCCTTGAATTTCTTCGGTGGTGGGGGGGCGGCGGCGTTGGTGCAGAGACAATTCGTGGGTCATGGGGTAGTGGCTGGGGTCAACGGTCGATGCGGGATTTCCACGAGACACATTGTCGGCATAAAGACAGCTTTTGCTTGCACACTGGCCGATGATGCAAGACCCGTGTATGTGTTGTGGGTCACGATGCAGTCATCCCCCACCCTTCCTACCGGCAAGACCTTTTCCCTCCATTGTGGAGCTGATATCACCATGACATCCCAAGCAATTACCGAGACAGTTTCCCAACATATTCCCGTTCATTTGGCCCGTCGCCGTTTTTTGGCCGCCGCGATGGCCCTGCCGGCTTGCGCTGCCCCTGCTGTGTGGGCACAGGAAGGTGCGCTCAAAATTTGCCAATCGGTTGCATTGACGGGCCCATTGGGTGATCTGGGTTCGGCATTGCACCAAGGGGCAATGGCGGCTTTTCAGAGTATCAATGCACGCGGCGGTATTCATGGACGCCAGATCAAGCTCGAGAGTTTGGACGATGCCTACGAAGTGCCCAAGGCCATGCTGAATCTGGAAAAATTCTTGAACGATCCAGACTGCTTTGCACTGTTCAATTGTTTTGGCACGCCCATGGTGGAAGAGATGTTGCCCCGGCTCAAGGATGGCAACATCCCCTTCTTTGCGCCGTTCACCGGCGGGCAGGTTTCGCGCGTAGCGGGTGCCCGCCACCTGTTCAATATCCGTGCGAGCTATGCTGACGAGGCCGACAAACTGGTGCAACACTTGGCCACGATTGGCATTCGTCGGATTGGCATCGTCTACCAAAACAACACCTTTGGCCGGGAAGTGTTTACTGGGGCAGAACTGGCCATGCAACGGGCCAAACTGCCTGAGCCGGTAGCCACCACGGTCGAGAGCAATGCCTCCGATGCCGAGAAAGCCGCCACCTTGCTGGCCGAGGGCAATCCAGAGGCCGTGTTGGTGGGGCTGGCGGGCAAGCCGGGGCTGGAATTCATCAAGCATTTCCGCAAGTTGCGCCGGGGTGTGAGTTTGTATGCCCTGTCGGTGTTGGGCACCCCCACCAACATCAAGACCTTGGGAGCCGATGCCAAGGGCATGGCGATCTCACAGGTAGTGCCATTGCCTACCAATGCCACGACTGCGGTGGCCCGCGATTTTGTCAAGGCACTCAAGAACCTTGATGCCAATGCTGAACCCTCACACCAAGCCTTAGAGGGTTATATCAATGCGCGGGTGTTTGCCGAAGTGTTGCAACGGGCAGGCAAAGGGGCGACGCGCAGTGCGTTTATTGATGCCAGTTGGGGGCTGAAAAAGTTTGATTTGGGGGGGTTTGAGGTTCACGCCACCAGCCCAGACCGCAGTGCCTCGCGGTTTGTCGAGTTGACGGTGGTAGGCCGTGATGGCCGCCTGATTCGCTGAGACAAGCAACGAACAAGGGTTTTACCCACCAAGGATAAACCCTGCAATTGTCGTCGCAAAGACAACCTGACGTCAAATTGCTCCCTACCATTCCGGTGAAACTTGCAGGCACCCGTGGCCTGCCAACGTTGGCCCCCACCGGCCATCCCTTGAACCTTTTAGGACCCGGAATGAAGACCACGTTTCCGCAACTGCTACTTCAGCACGCTGCCGAGCGCCCCGATGCCGCGGCACTGCGCGAAAAAGAATATGGCATCTGGCAGACCCACACTTGGGCTGCCTTGGCCCGTTTGGTAGAACAGGTGGCCGCAGGCCTGCACCAGGCTGGTTTGGCCCGAGGCGAACACATGGTGGTGATCGGTGCCAATCGGCCCCATCTCTATGCCACCATGTTGGCTGCCCAATCGTTGGGGGCGATCCCGGTACCGTTGTACCAAGATGCGGTGGCCGCAGAGTGTGTCTACCCCCTGAACAATGCCGAAGTGCGCTTTGCAGTGGTGGAAGACCAGGAGCAGGTGGACAAGCTGCTGGAAATCCGTGACCGTTGCCCAGCCATTTCCCATATTTATTACGATGATCCCCGTGGCTTGCGCAAATACAGCGAGCCCGGCTTGGCCTCGTTCGATGCCCTGATCGAAGCGGGTGCTGCTTTTGCCAGCCAAAATCCACAGTGGTTCCGCAACGAAGTGAGCAAAAGCCAGCCGCAAGACGTGGCGGCCATGTTCTTTACTTCCGGCACCACGGGCAACCCCAAGGGCGTGGTGCATACCCACAGCACCTTGCTAGACCGTGCCACTGCTGGGGCCGAGTTTGACAAGCTCAATCACACCGAAGAAGTGCTGGCCTATTTGCCGTTGGCATGGATTGGGCAAAACATCTTCAGCTATGCCCAGTGGCTGGCTTGTGGCTATGTGGTGAACTGCCCTGAGTCGGCCAGCACCGTCAATATCGACCTCAAAGAGATTGGCCCCACCTACTACTTTGCGCCGCCGCGGGTGTTTGAAGGGCTGCTCACCAGTGTCACCATCCGCATGGAAGATGCAGGCAGCTTCAAGCGCAAAATGTTTGAATCTTGCATGGCACTGGCCCGGCGCGTTGGCCCGGCACTGATGAATGGCGAGAGCGTGAGCGCCATCGACAAGCTCAAGTACGCTTTGGGTGACTGGCTGGTGTATGGCCCGCTACGCAACAACCTGGGCTTCTCGCGGGTGCGTGTGGCCTACACCGCTGGTGAGGCCATCGGCCCCGATTTGTTCACCTTCTACCGCTCTATTGGTATCAACCTCAAGCAGCTCTACAGTTCCACCGAAACAGCGGTGTTTGTTTGCCTGCACCCCGATGACCAAGCCCGTGCCGACACCGTGGGCGTGCCCATTCGTGGCGTGCAAATCAAGGTGGCTGACAACGGCGAGATTTTGGTCAAGTCGGCTGGGTTACTTAAAGAGTATTACAAAAACCCCGCTGCCACAGCAGAAGTGCTCACCCCCGATGGCTGGTACCACACCAGCGATGCGGGCTTCTTGGATGCCCACGGCCACCTCAAGATCATCGACCGCGTCAAAGATGTGGGCCGCCTCAAGGGGGGCGCTCATGACGGAGCCATGTTCGCTCCCAAGTATGTGGAGAACAAACTCAAGTTCTTCCCGCATATTAAAGAAGTGGTGGCTTTAGGCGATGGCCGCGACCGCGTCTGCGTGATGATCAACATTGACTTTGAGGCCATGGGCAACTGGGCCGAGCGGCGCAATTTGCCTTATGCCGGTTATACCGATTTGGCACAAAAGCCCGAGGTCTATGAGTTCATCCGTGAGTGTGTAGAAAAGACCAATGCCGATCTGGCCAGTGATGCCCTGCTGGCAGGCAGCCAGATCAGCCGCTTCTTGATTCTGCACAAAGAGTTGGACGCCGACGATGGCGAACTCACCCGTACCAATAAAGTGCGCCGGGGCTTTATTGCCGATAAGTATTCTGTGTTGGTGGATGCGCTGTATGCGGGCCGCACCGAGCAATTTATCGAGACCGTGGTCAAGTTTGAGGATGGTCGCACTGGCAGTGTCAGTGCCACGCTCAAGCTTTCGGATGCCAAAACATTCACCCCGGTGAAAGCCGCTGCCTGAGGAAACCCATGAGCGATAAGAAGATTGGCGACGTCATCCTCGACATCCAGAACATCAGCCTGCGTTTTGGCGGCGTCAAGGCGCTGACCGATATCTCGTTCAATGTGCGTGAGCATGAAATCCGCTCCATCATTGGCCCCAACGGCGCTGGCAAGAGCTCCATGCTCAATTGCATCAACGGTGTCTACACCCCCACCGAAGGCTCCATCACCTTCCGGGGACAAAAGTTTGACCACATGAACAGCCGCCAAGTGGCGGAGATGGGCATTGGTCGCACGTTCCAGAACTTGGCATTGTTCAAGGGCATGAGCGTGATCGACAACATCATGACCGGGCGCAACCTCAAGATCAAGAGCAATCTGTTGATGCAGGCGCTGCGCATTGGCCCCGCCCAGCGCGAAGAAGAAAAACACCGCGAGTTTGTCGAACACATCATCGACTTTCTCGAAATTCAAGCCTTCCGCAAAACCCCTGTTGGCCAGTTGCCCTACGGCTTGCAAAAGCGTGTGGACTTGGGCCGCGCCTTGGCGATGGAGCCGCAAGTGCTGCTGCTTGATGAGCCGATGGCCGGTATGAACGTGGAAGAAAAGCAGGACATGTGCCGCTTCATCTTGGACGTGAACGATGAATTTGGCACCACCATCGTGCTGATTGAGCACGATATGGGTGTGGTGATGGACATCTCTGACCGTGTGGTGGTGCTGGACTACGGCAAAAAAATTGGGGACGGCCAGCCGCAAGAAGTGCGCGACAACGAAGACGTGATCCGCGCTTATCTGGGCACCAGCCACTAACCGCAGGAAGAATAAAAAATGGCCTTTTTTCTTGAAACCCTGATTGGCGGCCTGATGGCCGGCATGTTGTATGCGCTGGTGGCTCTGGGCTTTGTATTGATCTACAAGGCTTCTGGGGTGTTCAACTTCGCCCAAGGGGCGATGGTGTTGTTTGCTGCTTTGGCAATGGCACGTTTCTCCGAGTGGATTCCTAAATGGCTGGGTTTAGACAACATGCTGGTGGCTAACCTGCTGGCTTTTGTCATTGCCGGGGCCTGTATGTTTGTGGTGGCTTGGGTGATTGAGCGGTTGGTGCTGCGCCATCTGGTCAACCAAGAGGGGGCAACGCTCCTGATGGCCACATTGGGCATTACCTACTTTTTGGAAGGTTTGGGCCAAACCTTCTTTGGCAGCGACATCTACAAGATTGATGTTGGCATGCCTAAAGACCCCGTATTCCTGTTCGATTCGGTGTTTCCTGGTGGCGTGCTGGTCAACAAAGAAGACGTGATTGCTGCGGCGATTGCTGGTGGCTTGGTGATTTTGCTCAGTATCTTCTTTCAAAAGACCACCACGGGCCGCGCTTTGCGTGCAGTGGCTGATGACCATCAGGCCGCTCAGTCCATTGGCATTCCACTCAATCGTATTTGGGTGATTGTGTGGTGCGTAGCCGGTGTTGTGGCACTGGTGGCCGGGATGATTTGGGGTTCTAAGCTGGGTGTGCAGTTCTCACTGACCACCGTTGCGCTGCGGGCTTTGCCTGTGGTGATTTTGGGTGGTCTTACATCGGTGCCCGGTGCCATTATTGGTGGCTTGATCATTGGTGTGGGCGAGAAACTCTCTGAGGTCTACCTTGGCCCCTATGTGGGCGGTGGTATCGAAATCTGGTTTGCCTATGTGTTGGCACTGGTGTTTTTGCTGTTCCGTCCGCAAGGTCTGTTCGGCGAGAAGATCATCGACCGCGTGTAAACAACAAGAAAAAAGAAAAGGAGACTTTCCATGTTTTACCGCGAGAACGGCCAGTTCAAAACGTCCTACCGGGCCGACCAGCAGATTTTCCCAATCGCCCAAGACCGCATTGCCTTGGCAGTCATGTTGGCTATCGCCTTCTTGGTGGTGCCCATGTTGGCTACCGATTATTTTTACCGCGCCATTTTGATTCCACTGGTCATCATGTCGATGGCGGCGCTAGGGGTGAACATTTTGGTGGGCTACTGCGGCCAGATTTCACTCGGTTCGGGGGCGTTTATGGCGGTGGGTGCCTATGGTGCCTATAACTTCTTTGTGCGCTTTCCGGGCTTGCCACTGATTCCGGCCCTGATTCTGGGCGGCCTGTGCGCTACCTTCTTTGGCATTTTGTTTGGGCTGCCTAGCCTGCGCGTCAAGGGTTTGTATTTGGCAGTGGCTACGCTGGCGGCCCAGTTCTTTAGCGACTGGATGTTCCTGCGCATCAAGTGGTTTACCAACAACTCTGACTCGGGTTCGGTGTCGGTCAACGGCCTGCAAGTGTTGGGCATGCCCATTGAGAGTGCTACCTCCAAATACCTGTTCTGCTTGGCCCTGTTGGTGGTGATTGCGCTGTTGGCTAAAAACTTGGTGCGCGGTGCGATTGGCCGCGAGTGGATGGCGATTCGTGACATGGACGTGGCCGCCAGCGTGATTGGTATTCGCCCCATGTATGCCAAGTTGAGTGCGTTTGCGGTCAGCTCCTTCATTATCGGCATGGCTGGTGCGTTGTGGGCTTTCGTTCACCTGGGTTCTTGGGAGCCAGCTGCGTTCTCGGTCGAGATATCGTTCCGCCTGTTGTTTATGGTGATTATTGGTGGCTTGGGTTCGATCATGGGCAGCTTCTTTGGTGCCGCCTTCATTGTGCTGTTGCCCATCGTACTCAACCAGTTCCTGCCTGCTTTGATGGGCCTGTTCGGCATCGAAATCTCTACAGCGGGTGTGTCCCATGCTGAACTGATGATTTTTGGTGGCCTGATCGTTTGGTTCCTGATCGTCGAGCCGCACGGCTTGGCCAAACTGTGGTCGATTGCCAAACAGAAGCTGCGCCTGTGGCCCTTCCCGCATTGATCATTTCCCCGTACTCTGCACTCTTCACATTTCACACCAAGGAGACATCCATGAAGCTTTCGAAAATCGTGATTGCCGTGGCCGTTCTGGCCGCAGGGGCTACATCGGTCACCAGTGCTGTTGCGCAGGCAAAGGAGCAGTTCTTCCCGCTGCTGTCTTACCGCACCGGCCCTTATGCCCCTAATGGCACACCTTGGGCCAATGGCAAGCAGGATTACCTGAAGATGATCAATGCCCGCGATGGCGGTATCAATGGTGTCAAGATCACTTTTGAAGAGTGTGAAACGGGCTATGCCACCGACCGTGGTGTGGAGTGCTACGAGCGCCTCAAGAGCCGTCCCGGCGTCACCATGTTTGATCCACAAGCCACCGGGATCACTTTTGCGCTGACTGAAAAAGCCCCTGTGGACAAAATTCCGCTGATGACGCTGGGCTATGGCCTGTCGGTGGCCCAAGATGGTATGGCCTTCAAGTGGAACTTCCCCTACATGGGCAGCTACTGGACGGGCGCAGATATTTTGGTGCAACACATTGGCAAAAACGCTGGTGGCCTAGACAAGCTCAAGGGTAAGAAAATTGCGCTGGTGTACCACGACAGCCCGTTCGGTAAAGAGCCCATCCCGCTGCTGCAAGAGCGCGCCAAGATGCACGGCTTTGAGCTGCAACTGTTGCCCGTCACAGCACCCGGCGTAGAGCAAAAAGCCACCTGGCTGCAAGTGCGCCAAAGCCGTCCCGACTATGTGATGCTGTGGGGTTGGGGCGTGATGAACTCTACGGCCCTGAAAGAAGCCCAAGCCACCGGCTTCCCGCGTGACAAGCTGTATGGCGTGTGGTGGGCTGGTGCCGAACCCGATGTCCGTGACGTGGGCGATGGTGCCAAGGGCTACCAAGCACTGGCTTTGAATGGCTATGGCACCCAGTCCAAGGTCATCCAAGACATCCTCAAACATGTGCATGACAAGGGCCAAGGCACAGGCGCCAAAGATGAAGTGGGCTCTGTGCTCTACACCCGTGGCGTGATTATTCAGATGCTGGGTGTAGAAGCCGTGCGCCGTGCCCAAGAGCGTTTTGGCAAGGGCAAGGTCATGACCGGCGAGCAAGTGCGTTGGGGCATGGAAAACCTGGCCCTCGACCAGAAGAAACTGGATGCACTGGGCTTCAATGGCCTGATGCGCCCCCTCTCGACCAGCTGCTCAGACCACATGGGTTCCACTTGGGCACGCGTGCAGACTTGGGATGGCAAGAAGTGGGGCATCACTTCCGACTGGTACCAAGCCGACGAGCAAATCATCAAGCCTTTGGTCAAGTCTGGCTCGGACAAATATTTGGCCGACAAGAAGTTGACCCGCCGCGACGCTGCCGATTGCCAATCTTGATGGCATGACACCCTTCCAGCGCGGCGCAAGCCGCGCTGGGTTCTGGCGGCTGCCAGTGCAGCCGCCAACCGGCAGGGCTGGCCCGCACAGTCCTGCCGATTGGCACAGAGAGAGAAACCTTATGGAAAACCGAAACATTGTCCTGAACGTCAACGGTATCGAGGTCATTTACAACCACGTGATCTTGGTGCTCAAGGGGGTCTCGCTGCAAGTGCACGAGGGTGGCATCGTCGCCATTCTGGGCGGCAACGGCGCAGGCAAGACCACCACGTTGCGCGCCATCTCCAACCTGTTGGCGGGTGAGCGCGGTGAAGTCACCAAGGGCAGCATTGAATTTCGTGGCGAACGCATCGAAAACCTCTCGCCCGCCGATCTGGTCAAGCGTGGTGTGGTGCAGGTGATGGAAGGGCGTCACTGTTTTGCCCACTTGACCATCGAAGAAAACCTGCTGACTGGTGCCTATACCCGTGCCAGCAAAGCCGAGATCGCAGCCAATTTGGAGAAGGTCTACAACTACTTCCCGCGCCTCAAAACACGCCGCACCAGCCAAGCGGCCTATACCTCGGGTGGTGAGCAGCAAATGTGTGCCATTGGGCGCGCCATCATGACCAACCCCAACATGGTGCTCTTGGACGAGCCCTCGATGGGTTTGGCGCCGCAGATTGTGGAAGAAGTGTTCAACATCGTCAAAGACCTCAACACCAAAGAAAAGGTCACTTTCCTGCTGGCCGAGCAAAACACCAACATGGCCCTGAAGTATGCCGACTATGGCTACATCATGGAGTCGGGCCGGGTGGTGATGGATGGTACGGCAGCCGATCTGACCAGCAATGAGGACGTGAAAGAGTTCTACCTCGGTGTGGGCGGTGGTGAGCGCAAGAGCTTCAAAGACGTCAAGAGCTACAAGCGCCGTAAACGCTGGTTGGCCTAAAGGCGGTTTGTTTTTTTCCTACGCACCCACCCACCTCGCCCCACACCACCATGACCTCTTTTTACGATACGCTGGAAACCCGTACCCCTGCCGACCGTGAAGCCGCACTGTTGGCCGCGCTGCCAGCGCAGGTGGCCCATGCGCGCAATGCGGCCCCTGCCTTCGCGGCGATTTTGGCCGATGTAGATCCGGCCAGCATCACCAGCCGTGAAGCCCTGGCCCGCTTGCCTGTGACGCGCAAATATGAGCTGCTGGAGCGCCAACAGGCACACCGTGCCGACAATGTTTTTGGTGGCTTCAGTGCCGTAGGCTTTGGTGCGGCCATGCCGCGCGTGTTCTCCAGCCCTGGCCCTATTTATGAGCCAGAAGGCAAGCGTGCTGATTACTGGCGCATGGCCCGTGCTCTGCATGCGGCAGGTTTTCGGGCTGGGGAGTTGGTACACAACAGCTTTAGCTGCCATTTTGTGCCTGCAGGCTCCATGATGGAAAGCGGTGCCCATGCGCTGGGTTGCACGGTGTTTCCGGGGGGCACGGGTCAAACCGAACAACAGGTGCAAGCGATGGCCGAGCTGCGCCCCGCAGGCTATATTGGGACACCCAGCTTTCTGAAGTTGATTTTGGAAAAGTCGGTGGAACTGCAACAGCCTATCTTGAGCATGAACAAGGCACTGCTGTCTGGGGAGGCCTTTCCGCCCAGCCTGCGCGATTGGTTGGCTGAGCGTGGGGTGCAGGGCTACCAGTGCTATGCCACGGCAGATTTGGGTCTGATTGCCTACGAAACGGCTGCCCGCGAGGGCTTGGTGCTGGATGAGGGCGTGATGGTGGAGATTGTGCGCCCCGGCACCGGCGACCCTGTGCCCGAGGGCGAAGTGGGCGAGTTGGTGGTGACCACGCTCAATCCCGACTATCCGCTGATCCGTTTTGGCACTGGCGATTTGTCGGCTATCTTGCCAGGCCAGTGTCCCACTGGGCGTACCAACACCCGTATCAAGGGTTGGATGGGTCGTGCGGATCAAACCACCAAGGTGCGCGGCATGTTTGTCCATCCGGGCCAAGTGGCTGCCATTGCCGCCCGCTTTCCGCAAGTGCTGCGCGCGCGCTTGGTGGTCAGCGGCGAAATGGCGAACGACCAGATGGTGCTACAGGCCGAAACAGCCGAGTTTGCCAGCGGCTTGGCCGAACGTTTACAAGACACTATCCGCGAGGTGACCAAACTGCGCGGCGAGGTAGAACTGGTTGCCCCTGGCACCTTGCCCAATGATGGCAAGGTGATTGAAGACGCACGCAGTTATCGCTAACCAGCTGCTGTTGCACCACTGAAGCCGCCTGCGTTGTGCAGGCGGCTTTTTTCGTTGGCAAGAACACCCGCATTGGCGATGCAACTCGGTGCTTGCAACGCACTGTCTTGGTGCGTTGCTGCTGCTAAGGCGTGCGGTCTCTCGGGGTGTTTAATAGGAAAAAACTATCAAAAAAACTAAATAACTTTTAGAAACCCCTTATGCAGTTTTTCTGCATATCAGGGTAAACCCCAAATTCATCTATGGCATGAAAGCTGCTGTTCCTGTCTGTTGTAAGGACATGTAAAGGAATCGGCATGAAACATCTGCATATTGCCCAACAGTTGGCTATTGGGTTTGGCTTGCTGCTCCTGTCGTTGATAGGGGTCAGTGTTTTTTCGGTGTACCAGCAAGACAAGCTTGGGGCGCTCATGGTGGCGGAGTTCAAACATCCTTTTGCCGTTACGAATGCCATTACGCGGGTGGATGCCAATATTGCCCGTATGGCACGCGCCATGCGCGATGTCACGATGGCTGAAAATGAGGCCGACATCCAAAAGTTCACCACGGATGTGCAAGCCTTAGAGCAGAAGGTTTTAGATGACATGGCACTGGTCAAAGAACGTTTTCTGAGCGACAAGGGGCATTCGGATGCGTTGGTGGGCAAGATTCGCTCATGGCAACCGATTCGTGAGCAGGTGCTTCAACTGAAGAAGGCAGGCCAGTCTGCCGAGGCGGCCCAGGTGGTGCGCACACAGGGTGTGGCTAAAGTGGCTGAAATTAATGCCGCCATCACCGAAATCCATGACATTGCTTGGAAAAAGGCCGAAGGTTTTCAGGCCAATGCTGTGCAAGTGCAACAGACTGGACGTTACATCTCGATTGTGGTCAGTGTTCTCTTTGTGGTGTTGGGGGCGGTAACAGGTGTCTTCATCACCCGCTCGCTCACCGGCCCTATCCAGCAGGCCGTGGAGGTGGCCCGCACAGTGGCTGCGGGTGATTTGAGCCACCGCTTTGAAGTGCAGGGTAAAAATGAAACGGCACAACTGTTGCAAGTGCTGCAAGAGATGCAGTGCAGCTTGGGCGGGGTGGTGCTGGCTGTGCGTACTGGGTCGGAGAGTGTGGCCTCGGCCAGTGGCCAGATTGCCTCGGGTAACCATGATCTGAACCGGCGCACCGAAGAGCAAGCGGCGATGCTGCAACAGACAGCCGCATCGATGGAGCAGTTGAGTTCTCAGGTGCAGCAAAACGCTGACAGTGCCAAGCAGGCCAACCAGTTGGCACAGGGCGCCAGCAGCGTGGCTATTCGGGGTGGCGAGGTGGTGGAGCAGGTGGTAGACACCATGAAGGGCATCAACGATGCCAGCAAGAAAATTGCCGACATCATCCAAGTGATTGATGGTATTGCTTTCCAAACCAATATCTTGGCCCTGAATGCAGCGGTAGAAGCCGCACGCGCGGGTGAGCAGGGGCGCGGCTTTGCCGTGGTGGCCTCGGAGGTGCGCAATCTAGCAGGCCGCAGTGCCGAGGCAGCCAAAGAAATCAAGGGTCTGATCCATGCCAGCGTGGAGCGGGTAGAGCAAGGGGCGGCCTTGGTCGATCAGGCGGGGGTTACCATGACCGAAGTGGTCAGCGCCATCCGCCGTGTGACGGACATGGTGGGTGAGATCACCGCTGCCAGCCATGAGCAAAGCGATGCGGTGCAGCAAGTGGGCGTTGCGGTGACGCGCATGGATCAAGTCACGCAAGAGAATGCGGCCTTGGTCGAAGAAATGGCAGCAGCCGCTGGCGGCCTGCAAAAACAGGCGCAAGAGCTGGTCGATACCGTGGTGGTGTTCAAGTTAGAGGGCCAGCCCTTGGCCGCATCTACTGTACAGCCCTTGGTGCGTGCCCACTGTCTCCAGCTCAGTGCTTAAACGCCCCGCGCCCGTTCTGCCTTAAAGCGGGCGCGGAAGGCAGAAAACTGGCCTGCATCCAGTGCCTCGCGCACCTCGCGCATCAGGTTCAGGTAGTAATGCAGGTTGTGTACCGTGGTCAGCATGGGGCTGAGCATTTCGCCACAACGGTCGAGGTGGTGCAGATAAGCCCGTGAGAAGCCGTCGCGTCCGCCTTGATCCCAACTCACGCCACTGCTGCCCGCACAGGCATAGCAGGTGCAACTGGTATCCAGCGGCTGGTGGTCGGTTTTGTGGCGGGCGTTGCGGATTTTCAAATCACCATAGCGGGTAAACAGCGTGCCGTTGCGCGCATTGCGCGTGGGCATCACGCAGTCAAACATATCCACACCGCAGGCCACGCCTTCGACCAAATCTTCGGGCGTGCCCACGCCCATCAGGTAGCGCGGTTTGTGGGCGGGCAGCCGGTGCGGCGTGTGCGCCATGATGCCGAGCATTTCTTCTTTGGGTTCTCCCACACTCACGCCACCAATGGCATAGCCGGGGAAATCCATCTCCACCAACTGCTGCAAAGACTCTTCGCGCAGGTTGAGGTACATACCACCCTGCACAATGCCAAACAGCGCGTTGGGGTTTTGCAGCCGCTCAAACTCGTTTTTGGAGCGCACCGCCCAGCGCAGGCTCATCTCCATCGAGGTGCGCGCTTCGCGTTCGGTGGTCAGGTGGCCTTTGGTCTCGTAGGGTGTGCATTCGTCCAGTTGCATCACGATGTCCGAGTTGAGTATGGTTTGGATCTGCATACTCACTTCGGGCGACATAAACAACTTATCGCCATTGACGGGGCTGGCAAAGGTCACGCCTTCTTCGGTGATTTTTCGCATGGCCCCCAAGCTCCAGACCTGAAAGCCCCCCGAGTCGGTCAGGATGGGTTTGTCCCACTTTTCAAAGGCATGCAGGCCGCCAAAGCTCTGCATGATGTCCAGACCGGGGCGCATCCAGAGGTGGAAGGTATTGCCCAAGATGATTTGTGCGCCCATGTCGTGCAGGCTGCGCGGCATCACGCCCTTGACCGTGCCATAGGTGCCCACGGGCATAAAAATCGGGGTTTGCACTACGCCGTGGTTGAGCGTGAGCTGGCCGCGCCGGGCATGGCTGGCGGAGTCGGTGTTCAAGAGTTCAAATTGCAGCATGGTGGCATTTTCGGTGATGCTGCACCGCTACACTGATCCGTATTGATCCCCATAAGGAATTCCGATGCTCAAGATCCTGATTGCCATTGATGGCTCTGAATGTTCGCTCGATGCTGTGCAGCATGCGCTGAAGTTGGTACAAAAGGGTTTGCAAGCCCAGTTTGTGCTGGCTAACGTGCAGGAGCCAGCCTCACTGTATGAGCTGGTTACTTCGCGTGATCCTGAATTGATTGCTGCCGCCAGCCTAGAGGCTGGACACCATCTGATGGCTCCTGCGTTGGCACTGTTGCAGCAAGCAGGATTAGAGTGTGAGACAGAAGTGGGCATTGGAGACCCGGCACACACACTGGTAGACATCATTGAGGACACCGGCTGCGATTTGGTGCTGATTGCTGCGCGTGGGCAGGGAGCCATTGCCAGTGCGTTGTTGGGTTCGGTATCGCAAGAACTGGCCCATGCCAGCCCGGTGCCCGTGACCATTGTGCACGCTATCGATGTGGAACCAGCACCCGAAGAGCCGCTGGAAGGGGAGTCTGCTGCCGACTGAAGCCCTCTGCATACCGGCCAGGCTGCATGTGGCAGCCTGTAGCGGCAGCGGCTCAAGCTGCGCGGCGGAACTGGTGCGTGCCGCCTTGGCGTTGGAATTTGCCGTGGGGCAGGGTGGCTAGGCGCTTGAACAGGCGTTGCACATAGCCCCGAATCCACAGGCACTTGTTGATTTCTTCTACGGGAAGCGGCCCCGAAATAACCACGATGTCATTGGCTTGGGCCTGCGCACCGGCAGCGCGCAGACGCCGACGCGTCATGGTGGCCCAAGAATGAATGCGGGTGGGATTGCCATGCTGGTGGACCTCGCCGGTATAGAGATCAAACGCAATGGCCACCGTATCTGTTTTCAACTTGAAGCGGCGCTCCCCCGTGACGGCACTGGGCGTCTCGCGCATGTCGTACAGATAATAGCTGCCAGCCTTGAGCTGGTATTGCAGATCCATGGTGCTTCTCCGTGGCAGGATTGTCGTGCAGGTCGGTGCATTTCAGGCGTGGAATAAGCCGGGCAAAAGGGCATTTATACGCAAAAAGAAACTTACCGTGGTGGCGTGGTGGAGGCAGCTTTGGCTGCAAACTCAGCGCGCAAGGCCTTGAGTTTTTCGCGGTAGTCTTCTTGCACAGTGGCTTGGTCGAGCTTCATTTCTGCAATAAAGCGGCTGGGCTGTGCTTTGACCATCTCGCGCCCTTTTTTACGCTTTTTTGTCCAACCCACGGCCAAAGTGCGTTGGGCACGGGTAATGCCCACGTACATCAGGCGGCGCTCCTCTTGCAGGCGTTGCACGATGTCTGCGTCTGCATCGGGGTTGTTGCCGTGGTCGTCGTCGAGTTTGAAGGGCAGCATGCCCTCGGTGACTCCGGCCAAAATGACATGGGGCCACTCTAGCCCCTTGGAGGCATGCAGGGTTGAGAGCGTGACCATGTCTTGGTCTTTTTCGCGCTCCGAGATGGTGGAAAGCAGGGCGATGGTTTGCGCTACTTCGAGCAGGCTTTTGCTTTGTGTGGTGATGACATCGCCCACAGTCTCGTCAATTTGGCCGCCCGCACGCTGGGCCATCCAATCACAAAACTCCAGCACATTCGTCCAACGGGCAGCGGCGACTTTCTCGCTTTCTTCGCCATCGTAGAGGTGCTTTTCATAATCTATCTCTTGCAACCAGTCTTGCAAAAATGCGCGGGCCGCTTCGGCACCGTGGGTGTGGCGGGCGCGGTATTCCAACTCGTTGATGTAACGGCCAAACTCATGCAGCCCTTCCAAGGCCCGTTTGGCAATGGCGGCAGGCAACATGCTATTGAACAGTGCCTCGAACATGCTTTGCTTGTGTTGGGTGGCAAAGTGGCCTAGTTGGCCCAGTGTGGTGTGTCCAATACCGCGCTTGGGGCTGCTGATGGCGCGCAAAAAGGCTGGATCGTCATCCGAGTTGATCCACAACCGAAACCAAGCGCACAGGTCTTTGATTTCGGCACGGTCAAAAAAGCTGGTGCCGCCCGACACTTTGTACGGAATATTGGCTTTGCGCAGTGCCTTTTCAAACGGTTTGGCTTGGTGGTTGGCACGGTACAAAATGGCAAAGCTGCGCCAGTCTGGCGGTGGGTTGCTGGCGGCGCGTAGGCTTTGGATGCGCGCTACAGCGCGCTCGGCCTCGTGCTCTTCGCTGTCGGCACCTACTACGCGCACCGGTTCACCCTCGCCCAATTCCGAAAACAGTGTTTTGGGAAACAACTTAGGGTTGGGCTCAATCACATTGTTGGCAGCGCGCAAGATGGCGCTGGTCGAGCGGTAGTTTTGCTCTAGCTTGACCACTTTGAGGGTTGGAAAGTCTTGCGGCAGTTTTTTCAGGTTGTCTAGGGTGGCGCCGCGCCAGCCGTAGATGCTTTGGTCATCATCGCCCACAGCGGTAAAGTGACCACGCTCGCCTACCAAGAGCTTGAGCAGCTCGTACTGTGTGGCGTTGGTGTCTTGGTATTCGTCCACCAGCACATGGCCCAAAAGGGTTTGCCATTTGGCGCGTACCTCTGCAAAGTCACGCAGCAGTTTGAGCGGCAGACTGATCAGGTCGTCAAAATCCACGCTTTGGTAGGCGCTCAGGCGCTCTTCGTAGCGTGCCATCAGCACGGCGGTGCTGCGCTCTTGTTCATCTTGTGCTTGGGCCAAGGCCTGCGCGGCGTTCAGACCTTGGTTTTTCCAGCGGCTGATAGTCCATTGCCATTGCCGGGCGGTGGCGGCATCGGTGGTGCCCCCAGCGGCATCTTTGAGGATGCTGGTGACATCGTCGGTATCCAAAATGCTGAATTGGGGCTTGAGGCCCAGCATTTGGCCGTCTTCGCGCACCATGCGCACACCCAGCGCATGGAAGGTGCAAATCAGTACCTCTTTGGCGCGGCGGCCAATCAAACCTTGGGCGCGCTCGCGCATTTCGGCGGCGGCTTTGTTGGTAAAGGTGATAGCGGCGATGCGGCGCGGCTCTAGCCCGTGCTCAATCAGATGGGCAATTTTGTGTGTAATGACACGGGTTTTGCCCGAGCCAGCACCCGCCAGTACCAAACAGGGGCCGTGGGTGTAGTGGACAGCCTGAAGCTGAGCGAGGTTGAGACCGGCAGACATGGAAAGAAAAGGAGCGGGGCAGGCGGGAGCGCGCGCAATGATACCGAGGCCCATCTTGTGTGCTTTTTGCCACGGTGCAAAAAATCACTGTTACGTTACGTGACACCGGATTACATTGTCAGAGATTGCTTTTTATAGGCACTCGGTGCCTGTGGGGTAGTCGTTTTCTATCGCTTTACTATTAACTTACCGTCTTCTTTTCAGAAGTATTCTCATGAAAAAGACCATTGCACTGACCGCATCCGCCTTGTGGCTGGTTTTCAGCAGCAGCGCCTTTGCCGCCACCAGCTACAACCGCCCACCGGCCGATGACGCCCAGTACCGCCAGTGTCTGCGCTACGCGGCCAAACTGTATGAGGGCGGCGATGAGGCCAGCCCCGTCAAAGGCCAAACCAAGGCCCAAGCGTGGTGCACTTGTATGTGGAATGAAACCCCCGACGATTTTGGTGGCAACTTGGTCAAGTACTCTGAATCGTCCAAAGGCAAAGCCACCAACAAGCTGTGCGAAAAGCACGCTGACTGGAGCGAATAAGACGCTGCAACCCCGGTGCTGGGTCTGACCCAGCACTGGCAGGCGGCGTCAGTCCGCCAAAAAATGGGGCGTTGGTGCCAAAGTGCTCAAGGGCAGTTGGTGCAGTTCGTGCAGCAGTTGCGCCAGTGCTTGGGCAGCGCCCTGCACCACGGCACGTCCTTTGTCTGCACTAGCGGCTGCGGCATTGCCCACGGCGCCTGCTGGATGGTAGTCTTGTATGGCCCAGCCCAGTTTGGCGCTTTTGCCGTTGCCCAGCAAAGCATAGTGCTGGGAGCGTTCGTACGAGGTAGACGGAAAGTTTTGTGCCCGCTCCATGTGTACGGTTTCTGGTGCCAGATGCAGCATCATCGAGGTCTCAATCTCCCCCGCATGGATGCCAAAGCGGTGTTCGTGGGCGCTGAACTGTCCTGCCACGCTATCGGGCAGGGGCAAGCTGAACCAGCTTGCGCTGTACACCAGCAAATTGCACTGTTGGCGCAACTGCCGAGCCACGATGTCCATCACGCTCACTTGGCCCCCGTGGCCGTTGAGGAGCAGCAGTTTCCGAATGCCTGCACGGGCTACGCATTGACCTATCTCTGTCCAAAGCGTGATCAATGTGGTGGGTGACAGGGTCAGGGTGCCTGCAAAGGCGGTGTGCTCGGTGCTGAGGCCTATATTTTGCGGTGGCAGAAACAGCACGGGCAGATCGGCGGGCAGTTGTGCCAGTGCGGTGTCAATCACCCCTTGCAACAAAGTGGCATCCACCGATAGCGGTAAATGTGGCCCATGCTGCTCTATGGCTGCCACTGGTAGCACAGCGATGATCTCATCGGTAGCGCCCGAAGCCTGAAGTTCGGCAAAGTCATGGGTAGACAGCTCGGCCCAAAAACGTGAGGGCAAAGCAGGGGCAGGGGTGAAGGGGGCAGGGCGACTCATGGGGGGGATTGTCGGCCCTCCGCTACCATGCGGCTCCCCAGAGAGTCGTGCAGCCGGAACCAAAGCGGCCCATTCGGCTCCGACCTATCACCATGCTGCATCCATTTATTTTTCGCCTTTTCTCGGTTGTGTTGTGGCTGACGGCCAGTGTCTTTAGCACGGCGGCGCTGGCCCAGACAGGTTTGTTGGTTACTGGCAGCGTGGTCACTACGCCCCATGTGCGCGCTGAATTGGTGGCCCAAGCTCCACAAGGCATTGCGCCGGGCCAGCCGCTGTGGTTGGGGCTGCAACTTACGCACCAGCCCGACTGGCACAGCTACTGGAAGAACCCGGGCGATTCGGGGCTGCCTACCGAATTGCGCTGGGAGTTGCCTGCTGGGCTGGAGGTGGGCGAGGTGGTTTGGCCTGTGCCCCATCCTATTCCAGTGGGGGAGTTGGTCAACTACGGCTATGAGGGAGAGGTATTGCTGGCTGTGCCGGTGCAGGTGACGCCGCTGTTCCAGCCACCAGTATCGGGTGCAGGTGACATCACCGTACGGTTGCGGGCCAGTTGGTTGGTGTGTCGCGTGGAATGTATCCCCGAGGAAGGTCAGTTTACTTTGACGGTGCCAGTGCAGGGCTCTACCGCTTTGCACAGTGCCGCCTTTGCTCGGCAGTGGGCTACCCAGCCGGTTGCTTTGGAGGGTGAGGCCCGCGCTCAGGTGGATGGTGAGCACCTGCAAGTGCGTGTTGCGGGTTTGCCTGCCTCGGTCAGGGGGCAAAGGCTGTTGTTGTTGCCAGAGATGCCAGCCGTGTTACAGCACTTGGCACAAGCCGCACAGGGTTGGACGCAGGCTTGGGAGGGAGAGGTTTGGACAGCCCGCGTGCCTTTGTCTCCAGACCGGGGAGAAAACATCAGCAGTCTGCCCTTGCTTTTGGTGCCTGAGGGGCGCAGTCAGCACCGTGGTGCCTTGGCGGATGTGGCGGCTTGGCGCACCGTGGCCTCTGTGCAAGGCCAGTGGACTCCTGCCGCCCGTGCCGAGATTTCTCCCGCTTTGGCCGCAGTGCTGGCGGCCAAGCCAGCCGCGCCCGCATCGGCACCTGCTCAGGTGCCGGGGTCTTGGTGGTTGGCATTGCTTGGTGGGCTGGCCGGGGGCATGTTGCTCAATCTGATGCCCTGTGTGTTTCCCATTTTGGCTTTGAAACTGGTGGGTTTTGCCCGCCACGGCCATGCCTTGCGGGCGCAGCGGTGGGCCGGTGGTGCTTATGCTGCTGGTGTGGTGCTCTCGTTTTTGGCTTTGGGGGGCTTGTTGTTGGCACTGCGTGCTGCCGGGGAGCAACTGGGCTGGGGTTTTCAGTTGCAATCGCCTGCCGTGGTGGCCGGGTTGGCGGTGTTGTTTACCCTGATGGGGCTGAATTTGGCTGGGCTGTTTGAGTTTGGTCAGGTGCTGCCGTCTGGCTTGGCCAGTATGCAGGCGCGCCATCCGGTAGCCGATGCTTTTTTGTCGGGGGTCTTGGCCGTGGCCGTGGCATCGCCTTGCACCGCACCGTTTATGGGGGTGTCGCTGGGCTTGGCGGTGGCCTTGCCCACCGGGCAGGCACTGGCTGTGTTTGCAGCCTTGGGTGTAGGGATGGCTTTGCCTTATTTGCTGGCGACCTGGGTGCCAGGGGTCGTGCGTTGTCTGCCTGCTCCTGGTGTTTGGATGCAGACTTTCCGGCAGGCACTGGCCTTTCCGATGTTTGCCACGGTGGTGTGGTTGGTGTGGGTGTTGGGCCAACAAAGCGGCATGGATGGTGCGGGTGCGCTGCTGGCGTTGTTAGTGGCGCTGGCGGCGTTGGTGTGGTCGTCGACCTTGCAGGGGCGCACCCGCTGGTGGACAGTGGCCGTGCTGCTGTGGCTCAACGCTTGGCTGCTGGTAGTGATTGGGCCTTATGTGACCCAGCCAGCGCCTGTTTCTTCCAGTAGAGACAGCGCAGCCACCGTGGATGGCGTGCGCCAACCACAGTGGCAGCCTTGGTCTGCCCAGCGGGTGGCCGAATTGACGGCGGCCGGTCAGCCGGTGTTTGTGGACTTTACGGCTGCTTGGTGTGTGACCTGTCAATACAACAAGCGCACAACTTTGGCCGATGCCACGGTGCTTGCCGACTTTGCCGCACACAAGGTGGCGCTGTTACGCGCCGACTGGACGCTGCGTGATCCGGCCATTACCGCAGCACTGACCCAGTTGGGCCGTAATGGGGTGCCGGTGTATGTGCTTTACGCTCCAGGCCGTGCGCCCGTGGTGCTCACAGAAATCTTGAGCGTGCCAGAGGTGCGAACGGCATTGAGCGCACTGTGATGAAGCACCACGCTACCATTGTCGTATCAACCCTGTGAAGTTTCGCATGTCCAGCCCTGATCTGTTGTGCGCCGCTCTGGCGCAATGTCGCACCATTGCCGTAGTGGGCCTGTCCCCCAAGCCACACCGTGACAGCTACCACGTTGCGCAGTATTTGCAGCAACAGGGCTATCGCATCGTGCCGGTCAATCCGGTGGTGGCCGCCCAAGGCGACCAGATTCTGGGCGAGCCGTGTTATGCCAGCCTGAGCGATGCCGCCCAAGCACTGGCGGCACAACAGTTGCGCATAGACATGGTGGATGTGTTTCGCAACAGTGCCGATGTGCCGCCAATTGCCGAGGAGGCTATTGCTATTGGTGCCCGATGCCTGTGGTTGCAACGTGGTATTTGCCATGAGCAGGCCGCAGCCCATGCCCATGCGGCAGGTTTGCAGGTGGTACAAGACCGTTGCACTTTGGTGGAGCACCAGCGCCTGCATGCAGCAGGGCTGCTTTGATGCTGGTTGGCTATGAGTTTTTTGTCTTTGCGGCCTTGGGGACGGTCTGCTTTTCTATGGCGGGGACGTGCCTTGCGCGCGGCTGTGGCAGGTTTATGGGCTGTGGCCATGAGCGCACCTGTCTGGGCTGTTCCACCCAATCCGGCCAAAATTCCGGCAGCAGCCTCTGTGGCATCAGAATGTCAGGCGCTGGTGCGCCGTTTGCCCAATGTCACGCTGGCGCAGTGCCAGCAGGCCGGTCTGGTAGTGAGTGCGGCCCGCTCGGTGCAGGGGCGGCGCATCTTGGTGCGTGATGTGCCCGATGCGCAGGCGCAGTTGCGGGTGTTGGTCATTGGGGGCATTCATGGTGACGAGCCTTCGTCAGCTTCGGTGGCTTTGCACTGGCTTGCTTTAGCCCGTGATAAAGCCTTTGACCTGCCCCAGCCAGTGCATTGGCGATTTATTCCGGCACTCAACCCCGATGGCCTGCTGATGGAGCGGCCCCGGCGTACGAATGCCAATGGTGTGGATTTGAACCGCAATTTCCCCACGCCCGAATGGTTGCGCGATGCCCCCCACTATTGGGCGCAGCGCACCGGGAAAGATCCACGCCGCTGGCCGGGCAAAGCGCCATTGTCTGAGCCAGAAAGCAGCTATCTGCACGAGGAGATGCAACAGTTCAAGCCCAACCTGATCGTGAGTTTGCACGCACCGTATGGCGTACTGGATTTTGATGGCCCCATCACGCCACCCTCGCGTTTGGGGCGGCTCTATCTGGATCAAGTGGGCATTTATCCCGGCAGCTTGGGGCACTATGCGGGCGTACACAAGGGGATGCCTGTGGTGACGGTGGAGCTGTCCAGCGCCAGAACGACCCCACGCGAGGCGGAGATGCGCCAGATGTGGGTAGACCTGTTGCGCTGGATGAGTGAGCGGCTGATGGCACCGGCCAACCAGCAGGCGGTGAACAAGTCCTGAGCCTGCGTTTGGGGGGCAATCATCAGCCTGCCAACTGCGCTTGCAAGCTCACATAGTCGGTTTTGCCCGAGCCTAAGACCGGGATTTGGTCTACCACCCGGATATTGCGCGCTACGGCCAGTTCTGGCGCCCCCAAGGCTTGGGCAGCCGTCACCAGTTGTGCCCGGTTCAAGGCTGCATCTGTCGTCAGCAACAGCAAACTCTCGCCTTTGGCCGGATCGGCCTGTGCCAACACCGCATGGTGGTGCAGCGGCGAAGCCTTCACCGCCACCTGCTCGGCCACATCCAAAGACACCATTTCGCCCGCCACCTTGGCAAAACGCTTGATGCGGCCTTCGATGCGGACAAAGCCATCGCTGTCTATCGAGACAATATCGCCCGTCTCGTACCAACCGGGGCGGCCCAAGGCTTGGGGCACTTCGAGCAGGCCGGGGTTCTCGTAGCGCAGATAGCCTTTCATCACGTTTGGGCCTTGCACATAGAGTGCGCCACCTTGGGCAATGCCGGGCACGGGTTCCAAATGGTATTGGATACCCGGCAGCAACTTGCCTACGGTGCCGCTGCGCGCTGCCATCGGGGTGTTGACCGCCAGCACCGGCGCACATTCTGTGGTGCCATAACCGACCAAAATGCGCACGCCAAACTTATCAAACCACAAATCGCGCACGGCATCCGACAGCTTTTCGGCCCCCGCCACGACATAGCGCAGCCGGGCAAAGTCAAATGGGTGCGCCAGCTTGCCATAAGCGCCCAAGAAAGTGCTGGTGCCAAACAGCACCGTGGCATCGCGGTCGTACACCAGTTCGGGGATGATGCGGTAATGCAGCGGACTGGGGTAGAGAAACAGTTTGCAGCCTGCCAGCACCGGCAGCAAAGCGCCACAGGTGAGGCCAAACGAGTGGAACAACGGCAGTGCCAAAAAGAACTTGTCGCTGGGTTTGAAGTCGGCACTGGCACGCACTTGGGCAATGTTGGCCAGCAGCGAGTTGTGGCTATGCACTACCCCCTTGGGTTTGCCCTCAGAGCCCGAGGTAAACAAAATCACGGCAGCGGCATCGGGGTTGCCGGGGGCAATCAGCCGCTGTGGGGCCACCATGCGGGCGGCAATCCACAGTTTGTCCGACAGGCCCATGCGTTCTTTGAGGTCTTCTACATACAAAATTTGATAATGTGGCTCCAGCCCAGCGATTAGTTTTTCCAGCCCGCCCTTGGCAATGAATTGGCGGCTGCTGACAATGGTTTTGACCTGTGCGGCATGGCAAGCGGCTTGCACACCGCCCACCCCGGCACTGTAGTTGAGTAAGGCGGGTATGCGCTCAAACGCCGTCAGACCCAAAATAGCGGCCAGCGTGCCGGTGCTGTTGGGCAACAACACGCCCACGGCCTCGCCGGGGCGGCTGTGCGGTAGCAGCAGACGCGCCGCACCCAAAGCCATCTTGAGCAGGGTGTTGTACGACTCCTCTTGCAGCCGCACATCTTCCACCAGCATATAAGCACCGCCAAAACGGGCGCGGGCTTGCAACAGGGCAGAAAACAGCGTGGTGCGTTCGCGCGACTCTAGCGTCATGTGCTGCATCACGCGGTGCAAGTCTTCTCCCGCTTTGCGCCGCGCCTCACGCGCACTGCCCTCGGCACGGGCAATGGTGTGTGGCGGGTGGATGGTCAGGGTAATTTTGGGAAACCAGCGTGTCGGAAACAGCCCTTTGACATAGCTGAAGGGGGTATGCAGTGCCCCCTCAATGCTGACGGGTACCACGCTGGCTTGGCTGCGTGCCGCCACAAAGCCGGTGCCGGGGTAAGTCTTCATCAACGAACCCGTGACCGAAATGCGCCCCTCAGGAAAAATTACCACCGGCTCGCCCTCATTGACCCGCGCCACCACGGTTTTCATGGCCAGCGGGTTGGTGGGGTCTACCGTCAGGTGGCGTGCCAAGCGCAACACTGTGCGGAAAAATGGTTTGTTGGCAATGCCCGTATTCACCACAAAGGTGGCATCTACCGGCAAAAACAGCGCCAGCAGCACCCCATCGAGCAGCGATTGGTGGTTGGCGACGATCAGGGTTTTGTCCTGATGCAAATGCCCCGGATGGCCCTTGACCTCCACCCGGTAAAGAATTCGAAAAACACCTCGCAAGGCGGTGCGCAGCAGTGGTTTGAGCATGTAGCAGAACTCCGTTGTCTGGGTATGGATGGTAGGCGAGCTGGGCTGGGCAGCCTGCGACAATGGCGTGCATGAATCCATCCGCCTTCGCCCCCCTTGTCAACGACACCTTTTTGCGCGCCTGCCGCCGTCAGGCCACTGATTACACCCCGCTGTGGCTGATGCGCCAAGCGGGCCGCTACCTGCCCGAGTACAAAGCCACGCGCGCCAAGGCGGGCAGCTTTATGGGGCTGGCTATGAATGTGGATTACGCCACCGAGGTCACCTTGCAGCCGTTGGAGCGGTTTGCGTTGGATGCCGCCATTTTGTTCTCTGACATTCTTACTGTGCCCGATGCCATGGGCCTGGGCCTGAGCTTTGCCGAGGGCGAAGGCCCACGCTTTGCCAAAACCGTACGCACCGAGGCCGATGTGGCCGCCTTGGCGGTACCCGACATGGACAAACTGCGCTACGTGTTTGATGCCGTCACCAGCATCCGCACCGCCTTACAGGGCCGTGTGCCGCTGATTGGCTTTTCTGGTAGCCCTTGGACGCTGGCTTGCTACATGGTTGAGGGCAAAGGCTCGGACGACTACCGTTTGGTCAAAACACTGATGTATTCACGCCCAGACTTAATGCACCGCATTCTGGCTGTGAATGCCGACGCCGTGGCCCAGTACCTCAATGCGCAAATTGATGCCGGAGCCCAAGCGGTTATGGTGTTTGATAGCTGGGGTGGTGTGCTGGCCGATGGTGCGTTCCAAGAATTTAGCTTGGCCTACACGGCCCGTGTGTTGGCACAGCTCAAGCGCACCGGTGTGGATGGGCAAGATGTGCCGCGCATTGTGTTTACCAAGGGTGGCGGAATTTGGCTGCCTGAGATGAAGCCGCTCGATTGCGAAGTGCTGGGGCTGGACTGGACGGCCAACCTCGGCCAAGCGCGGGCCATTGTGGGTGGTGATGTGGGCGGCCCCGGCAAAGCCTTGCAAGGCAATATCGACCCCAATGTGCTGTTTGCACCCCCAGCGCAGATTGAGGCAGAGGTAGCCAAGGTATTGCGCAGTTTTGGGGCTCCGCACACCGACCGCAACAGCACCGGCCCGACCCATATTTTTAACTTGGGCCACGGCATCAGCCAATTCACGCCACCCGAGCATGTGGCGGCCTTGGTTGAGGCGGTACACCGCCAATCACGGGCCATGCGCCAAGGGTGATTTAGCAAGGCGTTAGGTCGGGGTGCAGGCTCTGGCCTGCGCCACAATGTGCGTCAGCCCCTCTTGCAGTAGCTGCGTGCATTGTGCGGTGGGCACTGGACGGCTGAGCAGGTAGCCCTGTGCTTGGTCGCAACCAGCATCGTGCAGAAAGGCCAGATGGGCGGCAGTTTCTACCCCTTCTGCAATCACTTCCAGTTGTAGGGTGTGGCCCAACTGGATAATGGCTTTGACGATCGAGGCACCATCGTTGTCGCTCAGCATGTCGCGCACAAAGGACTGGTCAATCTTGAGTTTGTCCACGGCCAATTGCTTCAGGTAGGCCAAGCTGGAGTAGCCAGTGCCAAAATCGTCAATCGATAGTTTCACTCCCAAATCTTTCAGGCCTTGCAAGGTCTTGATGGTCTCGCTCACGTCTTGCAACAGAATGGACTCTGTGAGCTCCAGCTCTAAGCGGTCGGGTGATAAACCAGAGGCAGCCAACGCACTGGA
The DNA here is from genome assembly GCF_042652905.1 of Giesbergeria sinuosa. Taxonomy (NCBI): domain Bacteria; kingdom Pseudomonadati; phylum Pseudomonadota; class Betaproteobacteria; order Burkholderiales; family Comamonadaceae; genus Giesbergeria; species Giesbergeria sinuosa. The sequence continues at coordinate 54,506 of NZ_JBHSHJ010000001.1, forward strand.
GACCAGCTCCAGCACATTGCCCCGCTTGAACTGCACTGCCGAGAAGTTCACTGCCATCAGCGGTACATCCAAACCCTGTTCTTGCCAGCGGCGGCCTTGGCGGCAGGCTTCGTGCAAGACCCATTCACCAATTTGAATGATGTGGCCGCTGCGTTCGGCCAGTGGAATGAATTTGCCCGGTGGCACCATGCCATCGGTAGGGTGTTGCCAGCGCACCAGTGCTTCCACCCCCACAATCTGACCACTGCGGATATCGATTTGTGGTTGGTAGTGCAACAGGAATTGTTGTTGGCGCACGGCTTCGGTCAGGGCGCCGGTCAGGCGCATCTGGTCTAACAGCCCGGCATTCATGTCTCGGGTGAAGAAGCGGTAGGTGCGGCGGCCCGCCTCTTTGGCGCTGTCCACGGCTGTGTGGGCACGGTTGAGCAGGGCATCAAATTCTTCCCCGTCATTGGGAAACAGGCTGATGCCGATGGAGCAAGAAATATTCAGGGTGTGGTCGCCAATTTGCAGGGGGTTGGTCAGTGCATCCCGAATGGCGTTGGCCAAGGTGGCCGCGGTGGCTGCATCGCAGGGGTCGCTGCGCAGAATGACGAACTCATCGCTGTTGAGGCGGCTGATGGTATCGGTGGTGTCTACACATTGCTGTAGGCGCTGCACCACCTCTACCAGTACCTGATCGCCCACGGCATAGCCCAAGCTGTCGCTGATTTGCTTGAACTGATCCAGATCCAAGTACAACAAGGCCATCTCGGTTTGGCCACTGCGGGCTGCCAGTGCCGCATGTTCAAAGCGATCGCGCAGCAGCAGACGGTTGGGCAGGTGAGTGAGCGGGTCGAAATGGGCCAAGAATTCGAGTTGCTCCTTGGCCGCCGTGTGTTCGGCGCGGGCGCGCAGGGTCACGATGCCAAAGGCCAAATCTGTGGCCAGCTCTTCGAGCAGTTGCACCTCTTCTGGGTCAAAAGCATTGGCTTCGGCCGCATAAATGTTGAGTGCGCCTAGCACTTGGGTATCGCAGATCAGTGGCAAGGCCACACTGGCTTGGTAGCCCCGTTGGAGCGCAGCCTGACGCCACGGAGTCATGGCGGGGTTGTTCAGCACATTTTGGTTGATGCTGGTCTTGCCCGTGCGGATAGCGGTGCCAGTGGGGCCTTGGCCGCGCTCGTTGTTGCCCCAAGAGATAGAGATGCTGTCCAGATAGCCTTGTTCAAAGCCGCATTGCGTGAGAGGGCGCACACTGCGCCCCTCATTGTGTTCGGCATAGCCTACCCAAGCCAACAGGTAACCACCCCGCTCTACACAGAGGCGGCAGATCTCGGCCAGCAGCCGGTGCTCATCGGTGGCATGTACCAGCGTCATGTTGCAGGCGCTGAGCAGGCGCAAGGCACGGTTGAGCTTGCGCTGTGCGGCTTCGCTGTGCTGTAGTTCACGGGTCATGTCTTGGGCCAGCGCATTGGCATGTGCGCGACTGGCAACCAGCAGCCAGACCACCAGCGCCAGCAACAGGCTGATGAGGCTGCCCGTCATGGCGATGGCATTGGCCTTTTCGCTATTGAGCCGTGTATCAAAACTGGGCAGAGAATGGATGCCGATAGTCCACGGATGACCAAACAGCACGATCTGGCGCACATGGCTAAAGGCGCTGGTGTCGTGGTGGGTACGGTGGGTCGAGGAGAACATGCGCTGCTCGGCTTGAACGGCATGTCCATCGTAGATTTCCAGATGCACCGTGTCGCCCACCTCACCAAAGTGTTCCCCCAGAATGCCTGCCATCAAATCGTTCATCCGAAACGGGGCATAGGCCCAGCCCACCAATTGAGCGCGGCGCTCGGCCACGGTGGCTTGGACGTTGAACGACTGGTATACCGGCACATACATGAGAAAACCGGCTTGTATGTCTTGTTCGGTCTCCTGCATCAGTTGTACCCGGCCCGAAATTTGCGCCTTGTCCTCATCGCGGGCGCGTTCCATGGCCGCACGGCGCACGGGGTCGGCGTACATGTCGTAACCGATGGCCCGCTGGTTGCGCCAGGTGGAGGGCTCTAGGTAAACAATGGACGAGTAGAACGGGCGCTGCCCAGTGGGGTGGATGTCGTAGTGGCTGCTGCCAGTGGCGCGCACTTGGGCGATGTGGGCCTCTTTTTGTGCAGCAGTTATCCATTGCGAAAAGCCTACCCCTTGGATACCGGGGTATTTGCCCTCAAATTTCAGGCTGCGCACGTAATGGTTAAATTCTTCTGGCGTCACATGCCCCGAGGCTGCAAAAAGCCCCGCAGTGCCTTCCAGAATCTGTTCGTAACGGTCTAACCGCAGGCGGATGTTTTGAATGATTTCTTCGCTGCGGTAATCAAACTCTTCTTTGAGCGATTGGCGTACCGATTGGCGCGTGGTGTCCTGAAGCATCCATGTCAGCGCAAGCCCCACCACCAACAAGAGTCCGGGCAACAGCAAAAATTGGCGGGAAAGGTGTTCGCGGCGCAGCATGAGCCCACTGTAGCAAAACCCTTGCGGCGCGGGTCTTGGGCTGTGATAGGCTGGCCCACCTGATTGCACTGTGCCTGCCCGTGTCTTTGCCTTGCTTACCTGTTTTTCACGTTCCGGTGGTGGTTCACACACCTGTCCACAGTGCGGTGGGGGCAGTGCTGAGCTATGCCTGTGCATTGCAATTGGCGCCTGGAACGTTGGTGCGGGTGCCATTGGGTGCGCGCGAGATGCTGGGGGTGGTATGGGATGGCCTAGCCACCCCGCCCGATGGAGTCGCACTGCGCCCCATTGCAGCGGTGCTGGACGGTATTGCCCCATTGGATGGCCATTGGCGTCGATTGGTCGCTTTTGCTGCACGCTACTACCAGCGCAATCTGGGGGAGATTGCCTTGGCGGCCTTGCCACCCCAGTTGCGTGATTTGCAGCCCGAACAATTGAGCCGGCGTTTGCGCCGCCCCGCACCAAGCGATGCTGTTGTACAGGCCGCCGCACCACGGGTGGCCTTGACCGTAGAGCAGGAAGCAGCCCGGGCACAGATTGCCAACCAAGCAGGGCCGTTCCTGCTTTTTGGCAGCACTGGCAGTGGCAAAACCGAGGTTTATCTGCGCTGCGTGCAGGAGATGTTGGCTGCCGACCCCAGCGCCCAAGCGTTGGTCATGGTGCCCGAAATCAACCTGACCCCCCAGTTGGAGGAGCGTTTTACAGCCCGTTTTGGTGTGGCCAGCGTGGTGGCGCTGCACAGTGGCATGACCAATCCACAGCGTCTCAAGGGGTGGTTGGCAGCGCACAGTGGCCAAGCCCGCATTGTGTTGGGCACACGCATGGCAGTATTTGCCTCCATACCGCAGTTGCGGCTGATTGTGGTCGATGAGGAGCACGATCCCAGTTACAAACAGCAAGAAGGCGCACGTTACTCCGCCCGCGATTTGGCTATCTGGCGCGGGCGTGAGCAAGGGGCCAAGGTGATTTTGGGCAGCGCCACACCATCGCTAGAGAGTTGGTATGCCAGCCGCCCTGCTACCACAGACGACCCCGGTGGGCGCTATCTGCGCCTGCACATGCCCAGCCGTATTGGTGCTGGGGCTTTGCCGCGTCTGCGCGTGGTCAATATGAACCATCAGCCTCGGCGCACAGTGTTTTCGGCCCCATTGCTGGCAGCATTGCAAGAGCGGGTAGAGCGCGGCGAGCAGTGCATGATTTTGCTCAACCGCCGTGGTTATGCCCCAGTGTTGCACTGTGCCGACTGTGACTGGAAAAGCGATTGCCCGCATTGCAGTGCGCACCAAGTCTTTCACAAGGCAGACCGCACCTTGCGCTGCCACCATTGCGGCTTCACCGTACGGGTGCCGTGGGCCTGCCCTGGCTGTGGCAGCCCCGATATTGCCCCGATGGGCCGGGGCACCGAGCAGCTGGAGGAACAATTAACTGCCTTGCTGGCCGGGGTGCATCGCCCCGACGGCAGCCCGGTGCGCGTGGCCCGCATAGATGCGGACACCACGCGGGCCAAAGGGGCGCTGGAGGCACAACTGGCACAAGTGCATGCCGGCGAGATTGATGTGTTGGTGGGCACGCAGATGATTGCCAAGGGCCATGATTTCCGGCGCATTACGTTGGTGGCAGCGGTGCAGCCCGATGGGGCATTGTTTTCCAGTGACTTTCGTGCCCCTGAGCGGTTGTTCTGCCTGCTGATGCAGGCCGGCGGCCGTGCCGGGCGCGATGCCCAATACATCCAAACGCAGGGCAGTCGCAGCGAAATGTGGCTACAAACCTTCCACCCTGAGCACCCGATTGTGGCGGCCTTGCGCCAGCACGACTACACAGCCTTTGCCCAACAACAGTTGCAGGAGCGGCGCGATGCCGCGATGCCGCCTTTTGCCTTTCAGGCTTTGGTGCGGGCAGACGCCCGTACCCAAGAGGTAGCGCAAGGCTTTTTGTCTGCGGCCAGTGAGGCGGCCCATGCCTTGGGCTTGCCGGGCCTGGGCGACCATGTGACACTCTACCCCCCCGTGCCGTTGGCTATTCAACGGGTGGCTAATGTGGAGCGGGCACAGATGCTGTTGGAGAGCGATAGTCGGCCCGCTTTGCAGCATTTTTTAGCAGCATGGCAACCTGTATTGCTGGCTTTGCGCAGCCAACCTGCACACAAAGGATTGGTGCGGTGGCTGGTAGATGTGGACCCTTTGGCGATTTGAAACCACCAGAGAGAGGCATCCTCTGGGTCTGGTGCTGCTAAATTGGGGGATGTTTCTGTTTCTGCTCTGGATACAACCGATGGGCGTTGAATCTCTCTAAAGGCCTTTTCATGTCGCTTTCTGCACCGATGGCTACTGCCACCCCGGCAGACCACAGAACCCTGCCTCAGCGTTTTTTGGCTTTCTTTCCCGCCCATTTCAATACATCGGCACTGAGTGTGGCGATGTTTGCCGTGCTGGTATTTGGCGTTCACCTGAGCAGCCATTACAGCTATCTGTTGTTTCACAGTGTGGCTGAGTTTTTCAGTATCTTCATTGCGGTCACGCTGTTCATCATTGCCATCAACTGCGCAGCCTCCATCCGCAACCAGTACATCCTGTTCATCGGACTGTCTTACCTGTTTGTGGGGCTGATCGATTTTCTGCATACCTTGGCGTACAAGGGCATGCCCATTTTCACGGACTACGACTACTACGCCCCCCAGTTTTGGATTGCTGCCCGCTATATGGAGTCCATCAGCATGCTGGTGGCCTTTGGTTTTCTGGGGACGCGGCGCCAGGTTCACATCCCCCTGACATTGGCCGTTTTTACCCTCATCACCACATTGCTGGTGGCGTCTATCCTGTATTTCAAGATTTTTCCAGTCTGCTTTGAAGCGGGCAAGGGGCTGACCCCCTTCAAGGTGGTCAGTGAATATGTGATCTGTGCCTTGCTGCTGGGCAGTGTCTACCTGCTGTATTTGCGTCGGCACCTGTTTGACAGCCGGGTGTACCACTGCTTGCAGTGGTCTTTGGTGTTGATGATTGCCACCGAGCTGTGTTTCACACTCTACGTCTCCGACGCCATGAGTGATGCCTTCAACCAGATCGGCCATATCTGCAAGATTGCCGCCTTCGCCCTGATTTACCGGGCGGTGGTGGTGACGGGGCTGCGCGATCCGGTCAACCTGTTGTTTCGTGAAATCAAGCAACGCGAGGCCAGTTTGATAGAGGCACAGACCATCGCCAATTTGGGGCGTTGGTCTTGGACGTTGGGCGATGGTGTGTGGGAGTGGAGTGGGGTGGTGTTTCGCAGTTTTGGCATTGCCGAGTCGGGGCAACAAACCCTCCACGAAGTGCTGCAAACCTTGCATCCGCAAGACAGGGCCGCTTTTGTGCAGGCGCTGGACAATGCGCGCCTGCACGCACAGCCTTTCATGCTCAAAGTGCGGGTGCTCAATGGAGACCGCTGTATTTTTGTTCAGGTACGTGGCGAAAGCGTGCAGCGAGAGGATGGGCAGGTGGAGCGCATTGTGGGCACGGTGCAGGATGTCACTGCCCAAGAGCACATGATGGAGGAGCTACAGCAGGCCAAAGTCGAGGCAGATCAGGCCAATGCGGCCAAAAGTGCTTTTTTGGCCAATATGAGCCACGAGATCCGCACGCCCATGAATGCCATTCTGGGCCTGACCCACCTGATGCGCCGCGATGCTGTGTTGCCTCAGCAATTTGAACGCTTGGACAAAATCACCGATGCGGCCCAGCACCTGCTCAGCATCATCAACGACATTCTGGATTTTTCTAAAATCGAAGCGGGCAAGTTGACGCTGGAAGTGGCCGATTTTCCGCTGGAAGGGGTTTTTCACAGCCTGCATAGCCTGATTTGCGACAAGGCCGAAGCCAAAGGCGTGGAGGTCATTAGCCGCATTGATCCAGCCTTGCCCCGCATGGTGCGTGGCGATCGCATGCGCCTGTCGCAAGTGCTGCTCAACTTTGCGACCAATGCAGTTAAGTTTACCGAGTCGGGTGCCATTACTCTGCGGGCCCGGTCGTTGCCATCAGAGTCCGATGCGGTGCGAATCCGTTTTGAGATCAGCGATACCGGCATTGGTTTGAGTGCTGAGCAGCAGGGGCGTTTGTTCCAGCCCTTTGAACAGGCCGATCCATCCATCACCCGCAAATTTGGTGGCACGGGGTTGGGGCTGGCCATCAGCCATCGGTTGGCGGTGCTGATGGGGGGGCAGGTGGGGGTAGACAGCACCTTGGGACTGGGCAGCACCTTCTGGCTCGAACTGTCTTTGCGCACAGGTGACGCTACGGCGTTGGAGCACAGCCCCCCCCGCACCTTGGAGCGTGAACTGGAAGTGTTGGTGGTGGACGATTTGGAGGAGGCCCGCGAAACCTTGGCCGATATGCTGCATACACTGCGTTGCCGCACCACCTTGGCTGAATCGGGGGCTCAGGCATTGCAGATGATGGCCCAAGCCACCAGCAATGGTCGTCCATTCGATTTGGTGCTGTTGGATTGGAAGATGCCGGGTATGGATGGCATCGCCTTGGCTAAAGAAATTCAGGCCCGTTACCCCCAGCCCCGTCCGGGTGTCATTTTGGTCACGGCCTATGGCCGCGAATGTTCAGAGTCGGTATTCAAAGAGGCGGGCATTGCGGCCGCCTTGCCCAAACCCGTGACACCATCGAACCTGCTTGACACCATTGTTGGATTGGTGACTGGGGAGGCGGTGCAGCACACAGTTGCCAGCGCGTCTGTCAGCCCCAGCTTGCACCAGCCCAACTTGCAGGGCTACTACATCCTGCTGGCCGAAGACAATCTGGTGAATCAGGAAGTGGCGCTGGAGTTGTTGCGCAGCGTGGGCCTGCGGGTAGACGTGGCCGATGATGGCCAGATCGCCGTCGATCTGGCCCGTGAGCATGCCTACGATCTGATTCTGATGGATGTGCAAATGCCCCGAATGGATGGTCTGGCCGCTACGGCTGCTATCCGCAAAATGCCTGACCGGGCCAAGGTGCCGATTTTGGCCATGACAGCCAATGCCTTTGCAGAAGACCGCGAAGCCTGCATGGCCGCTGGCATGAACGACCACCTGAGCAAGCCCGTGGATCCGGACAAGTTGTTTGCTACGTTGCAGCATTGGCTACTGCGTCCTGCCCATGCCTCTCTGGCCCGCCCTGCTGCGGCTTCGGCGGCATTGCCAGCCTTGATGGATGCGGGCTTGCACGACCGTTTGGCCGGCATTGCCCAGCTCGATATAGCGGCAGGTCTGAAGGTGGTGTGTGGCAAGTTGCCTACTTACCGTCGAATTTTGGGGCTGTTTGCCGACAGCCACGCCGATGATGCTGCCCGTTTGCAGGCTTTACTGGCGCAGGGCGATTTTGCCCAAGTGCGGCAATTGGCCCATGCACTCAAGGGGGCGGCAGGCAACATTGGTGCCCAAGGTATCCGCGAGCAGGCGCTGGCGCTGGAGATGGCCGCTGAGCGCGGCCATGCCGAGCAGGCCCAGCAGCCGATGCAAGCGTTATTGCACGATCTGCCTGCCTTGGTGGGCGCCTTGCGGGCTGCGGTTGTGCCGCCTTCACTGGCGGCGGTCGTACCTGTGGTGGCCTCTCCAGTTCCAGCGGGCGCCACCTCGGCACCATCTTTGTTGGCACCGTTGGCCGCTGATTTGCAATCTTTGCACCATTTGTTGAGCAATGACGATCTGGAGGCTCGTCGTCTATTTCGTCAATTGCAGCCCGCGTTGGCGAGTCAGTGGTCAGCCACAATGTTGGAGCCTTTGGCTACCGCTATCGAACGTTTTGATTACGCCCAAGCCCTTCATCTGTTACGCCAATACCATGCACCTGCCCCATGAGACTGTCTTACTGGTGGACGACCAGCCCGAAAACCTGAGCATTCTGGCCGATCTGCTAGAGCCTTACTACCGGGTCAAGGTGGCCGACTGTGGCGAGCGGGCGTTGCGGGCTGCCGTGTCAGAGCCCCGCCCCGATCTGATCTTGCTGGATGTGATGATGCCTGATTTGGATGGTTATGCGGTGCTCTCGCGCTTGCATGCCAATGCCAGCACCAAAGATATTCCCGTCATTTTTGTCACGGCCCGCGACAGCGCCGAAGATGAAGAGCGGGGCTTGGAATTGGGGGCGGTGGACTATATCGTCAAGCCCATTCGCCCGTTGGTGGTGTTGGCCCGTGTGCGCACCCATCTGGAAAATCGCCGCGCCCAGCACCTGTTGGCCGACCAAAACAAGTTTCTGGAAGCAGAAATCGCCCGTCGCATGCACGACAACGAGATCATCCAGAGTGCCAGTCTGTCCGCTTTGGCGATGTTGGCAGAAATGCGTGACACCGACACGGGCAACCATATTTACCGCACGCAAGGCTATGTGGAGGTGCTGGCCCGTGCCCTGACCCAACACCCAGAGTATGCCGATCAGCTACCGCCTGAGCAACTGATGAGGGTGGTCAAGGCCGCCCCCTTGCACGATATTGGCAAGGTGGGTATCCCCGACCGGATTTTGCTCAAACCTGGCACCCTGACCGAGGAAGAGTTTGCCATCATGCGCACCCATGCCACCATTGGCAGCGAGGCCATTGCGCAGGCCATGACCAAGGTGCAGGCAGCCGACCATTCCAGCTACCGCAGTGACTCCCGGCCGTTGGCTTTCTTGGATGTGGCACGCCAGATTGCCCAGTCACACCATGAGCGTTGGGATGGCACAGGCTACCCTGAGCGCAAACAAGGCACGGATATCCCGTTGCCCGCACGAATCATGGCCTTGGCCGATGTGTTTGACGCCCTGACCACGCGCCGGGTCTACAAACCTGCATTGACCACAGAGCAGGCTACCGACATCATCTGCCAGGGGCGGGGTAAACATTTTGATCCCGACATTGTTGATGTGTTTTTGCAAGAGCGCGAACAATTCATCCGCATTGCTCACCAGTATGCCGACGATTAAACCGCGAGAGGGCCGCTGCCAACCGACTTAGTTGCGGGTGCGCGGCACTTCTATCTCTGAGAGCATACGCAACAGTGCGCGGTTCACTTCTTCAGGGTGCAGTTCATTGTCTTCGCACAATTGGCGGATAGCCACCGCATTGTCCGACTCCAGCAAAGAGGCTAGCTGCAAACTTGGTGCATAAGGGCCAGTACGCTGCACGATGGCATCGTAAATGCGCTCTGACAGCGGGATGCGATTGAGAATGTTGCTCATTGGCTCGCGCAGCAGTAGATCCAACTGTGAGAATAGTCCGCACAGGTAGACTTCGCGGCGCAATTCGTTTTCGACACCGGCATCCAGCAGGCGTGAGGTCAGTTGTGCCCGCATCACCATCGATTGGTACACCGGCTGCAAGTCGGGTTCGGTGCTGGCATGGGGTAATTGGCTGCCCAACCAACGCTGAATAGAGCCATAGCCCATCATCACCAGCCCCCGGCGCAACGAGTCAATGCCAGTGCGCAGACCCAGCGCCGCTGAGTTGGTGTAGTTCATGAAGCGGTAGGCCAAAATCGGGTCTTCGCTCAGAATGTCTTCAAAAGTCTCTAGCGATTGTTCGGCATCAATCGCGCGCATCAGCTTAGCCAGCGTGGCGTGGGCTGGTTTGGCATGGGTGTTGCGCAGGCTGTAGAGCACGTCTTCGGTAGGCCAGCCAGCCATGGCCAGTGCATTGCGCTGGTCTAGACAGTGCTGCATGACCAAACGGCTGGCAATGCCCTCATACATCTGCCCTGCCAGTACCGGGCTACTGTCGGGGCCAGCGCGCAAGGCAGCCAACGCCCCCTCGGGGCTCAGGCTGAGCAAACTGCTGGTGAAGTATTGGGCCACGTCGGCCGGTGGCAGCATGCTCAAATCGCCGCGCCAGACCAGTCGTTGCCCGCGTGCATGGGCTGTGCGCACTTGGGCCAAGATGTCTGGGTTGAGCAGCCAGCGCCCTTGCACCTCTATCCACGGCGTACCGGGATGGGCATGCCGCAAGAACTCCAACAGCAGCGATGGCTGTTGTGGAGAGAGCAACACTGGCGGCGAGTTTTCCGACCAGATTTCGCGCAGGGTACGCAGCAGGTGCGGCAAATTCAGCGCCACATTCTCATCAATGGCATGCACATAGAGCTGCACGCCCATCAGCCGTCGGGCGCGGCCCCAAAGAGGGCGATATCCCAGCGTTAGGCTGCCCAGGACTGATTGCACCATGAGCGATCCAACCTTTTAGGCCATGTAGTTGAACAGCGAGGTCTTCTGCACCATCGAATAAGATTTGAGTGCCGCTTCGTAGCCAGTTTGTAGGCCTTGAAATTTGGAGATGCCACTGATCATGTCCAAATCTTCGGCCCGCGAACGATCGGCTTCTAGCTGGATCGAGCGGTCTTCTTGGTCTCCCATGATACGGTCGGCACGGTTGAGCAATTCACCAGCATAGCCGCGCACGATATGCAGGCGTTCCATCGACTTGTCCAAGTTGCCCAAGGCTTGTGCGCTGGCCTGGATGGCGGCATTGTTGTCGGTGGCACCCTTCAATTCGGCAATCGCGGTATCGATCACGCCAAAAATGCTGTTTTGGGGCTGCAAACTAAAAGTATCTCCATCGGCAGGGGCCAAGGTGATAGTTCCGTCAACAGCCTTGGTGGGCGTGGCGTCGATGGTGAATTTGACACCGGGAATGTCCAACACCTCCACACTCAGGGGCTTATCTGCCGGAAAATCGGGCAGCGTGACGGTGTTGATGGTTGCACCGGCAGAGTCGGTCACGGTATAGGTGGCTGTTAAGGTGCCAGCGGTCGCACCGGGCCCGACCGCACTGAAGGTAATGTCATAGCTGTCACCTGTGACCAGTGCCCGATCCACTACCTCGATGGTGCTGGTGCCGATTTTGCGGTTGGGCGTCACGCTGGGGGTGCTGCCCGTGGCGGCACCGGGGGCCAATTCGGTCAGGGTGCTGGCCTGAAAGGCCGCGTGGTAGACGCCATCACGCGCTGATTTGAAAGTAAAGGCAGCATCGCCATCCAGCGCAATTGGAATATTGGTGCCGTTGGCTGCCACCTGTCCGGGCAGGCCGTCAAACTCATAATCCAAGCCCGATGATTGTGGCCCCAACAGCGGTGACAAGCCACTGCCCAACGCGGCAAACAAGGGCTGACCATTGGCATCTTTACGGCTGGTCAACTCAAACATCTGGTCACGCAGGCTTTGCAGCTGGTTCGCCAAGGTTTGGCGGTCTTTGGGCGTGTGAATGCCATTGCCCGCATTGACCAAGATTTCGCGCATTTCTTGGCCCAAGCTGACGGCTTGGCCCAAAGTGGATTCGGCTTGGGCAATCGAGTTGCGTTGCAAATCTAAAGCGCGTTGCTCGGTTTGGATGCGGCTGATGCGCGTCAGGGCTCGCTCGGCTTGGGCCGCGGCTACTGGGTCATCGCTGGGCTTGACCACCCGTTTGCCCGAGGTTAAGTTTTCTTGCAGATCGGTCAGCTCGCTGTGGCGTTGCGTAATGTTACGCATGGCGCTGTCGTATTGGTTGGCAGTACCGACGCGGTAGATAGAGGTGCTCATGGCGGACTCCGTGCAGTGCGGGCTTAGCGGCCTACGGTTTGAATCAGGTTGTCAAAGATGTTTTGCGCGATTTGGATCATCTTGGCCGAGGCTTGGTAAGCCTGCTGGTACTGAATCAGCCGGGCCGCTTCTTCGTCCAAATTGACGCCCGATACCGCTGCGCGCTCGTTCTCCAAATTGCCCGCAATGGTGGTGGACAACTCGGCGGCAAATTGGGCGCTTTGGGTGCGAGTGCCGATCTGGGCCATCGCGCCGGCAAAACCGTCGGTCAGGCTGGCGCCATCAAAAATCTTGGCATCACGCAAATTCATCAAGGCTTTGGCATTGCCAGAATCGCGCAGGTAATAGTCGCCATATTGCGGATCGGAGGCATTGCCCACCACCACGGTGTCGCCGGTTTTGGGCACACCATTGAGGGTGATTTCCCAGCCGTCAATGCTGATGGGCTGGCCAGGGGTGTAGGTGAACGGGGCTGTCAGTGCGGTGGGCGGGTCGGTCGACAAATCCATTGGGGGGTTGGTGTTGCCCGTGGGGGTGAAGGTCATGGGCGAGCCGGCGCTGAAGGTCAGCGTAACGCCTTCGCCAGTGGCGGGTGGCACAGGCGAGGGTGGCAACACCAAGGCAGGATTGCCCGTGGCGCGCAGCGTCACCAATTGCAAAGAGCCATCATTGCTGGGCCCCATTGCGGCATTGATCGCATTGGCAGCGGCCAAATTGCGTGGTGAGAACTGTGCTGCCTGCATTTGGCTGGCAGCGTTTTGCAGTGGGTTGATCAGGAACTGGTCGCCGTCACTGGCCCCCGGAAAATCAGCAGCAGGGGTGGCGTTATCGGTCAAGCGCAAACCTTGGCCCAGCATCAGGGTATTGAGCTCCGTGGCGTCGGCAAAACTAAACACCTTGCCATCGGCCTGCCGGGTGACGGTGCCACCACCACCAATAAAGCGCACCACATAGCTGGAGGCTTGCAATTTGCTGGGGTCGGCCACTTCCAGGCCCATCGTCAAAGTGGGGTCGGCGTTGCGTTGACCAGAGATGGCATTGTCTAGCTCGATAGGGCTGAACAGGTTGTCGCCCAACTCACCATCCAAGGTCAGACCTTGGCGGTTTTGCTGGTTCAGGGTTTCGCTGATAGAGACGGCCAAGCGCCCTAGCAGATTGCGGCCTTCGGCCAAATCGCTGTTTTGAAAACGCATCAGCGCGGACACTTCTCCGCCACCTAATACGTTTTCATTGAGTTCAATTTTTTGTGTGCTACCAGCCGGAGTGAACAGCAGTTTTTTCTGAGCGCCATTGGTATTGAAGTCTTGTGGATCGCCCACAGACAAGCTACCAGCCCGCTCGCCCATGACCAAGGGCTGGCTGTTGGCGACAAACAGCGTGATCGAGCCATCATCGGCGGCCACCTGCGATGTTTGCACATATTGGTTGATGTCACGGATGAGCTGGTCGCGTCGGTCTAGCAGGTCATTGGGCTGCTGGCCCTTGCCTCGGGCCAAAACAATCTGACGGTTTACCTCGGCCATGTCTTGGGCCAAGTTGTTCACCACATTGATGCCGCCTTCGATTTGGTACTCCACCGTGGCAGAAATTTCGTCGATGCGGCTGGAGGCATCGCGCATGCGTTTAGCAGTCTCGTCCATGCGGGTCAGTACCACGCCCCGTGCTGTTAAATCAGTGGGTGCATTGGCTACGTCTGAGAGCGCATTCATCATGTCGTTGATGGCTGCGCCCAGGCCCGAAGTGCCGCCAGTAAACACATCTTGCAATTGCTTGATGCGATCCAGCCGCACAGCATCACCGGCTTGCACCGAGGCGGCGGCGCTGGCTTGGCGTGTCAACAATTCGCTGTGGTTGCGCAAGATGCCCTCAACGTCCACCCCTTTGCCGATATAGCCATCGGTGGTGTACTGGCTGGGCATGGTGCCCAGCGTGACGGTCTGGCGTGAGTAACCTGCCGTGTTGACGTTGGCAATGTTGTGGCCAGTGGTCTGGATGGCAGTCTGGTTGACTTGTAGGGCGCGGGCGCCAACGTTCAAGAGGCTCATGGTTCAGCTCCTCAATGGGGTTCAAGCCTGATCGCGCTGTTGCGCGCGCAGGGCACTTTGGATGGCGCCGCTGAGCTTGCGGGCATAGGCGGGATCGGTGGCGTAGCCTGCTTTTTGCAGGGCGCTGGCATAGGCTTCGGCAGAGCCAGTTTGGGTGCGTGCTTGCTCGTAGCGCGGGCTGTTGTTAATCAGGCGGGCGTAATCACGGAAAGACTCCTCGTAAGAGTCATAGGCCCGAAATTTGTCTACCACCTTGCGCGGCACGCCATCAACGTATTCGGTGGTCACGATTTCGGCCACCTTGCCTGTCCAGCCTTTACCGGCCTTGATGCCAAACAGGTTGTAGGAGTTGCTGCCATCGCTGCCGCGAATTTCGCTTTTGCCCCAGCCCGTTTCGTGGCCTGCTTGGCCCAACATAAAGCTGGCGGGAATGCCGCTTTCTTGGGCTACCCGTTCAGCAGCGGTTTCATGGAACTGTACAAATTCATCGCGCCCTTTGGGCGCCGGGCCAGTGCTGGCTACTGGATTGCTGTTGGTAGCGGTGGCCGAGCGCACATTGGCTGTGGTCTGGCTGCTGCGGGCTAAACTGAGCGTAGAGGGAACAGCCAGCGTGGCCGAGGCTCCCCCCATTTGTTGGGACAGTTGGCGTGTGATGGCTTCGGACAGGCCACCAGGCAGCCCCGACATGCTGACCGACAATTGCTGATCGAGCAGATCAGTGCCCAGATCGGCTTGGGAGCTCTCGAGCAGGCCCGATTTCATCGTGGCCTCGCGCATGCTCTTGATCATTTCACGCATGAACAGCGATTCAAACTGTTTGGCGGCTTCTTTGGTGGCTTCAGCACTGTTTTGCCCAGCTTGGTACTTGAGCTGGTTGAGCGAGCGTGCATCAGCGGCCAGGGCATTGGTGCCTAAGGACGTGCCCGACGAGGAGGGGGTGAGTGCCAGTGCCATGATCAGATAACCTCCAATTCAGCATTGAGCGCACCAGCGGCCTTGATCGCCTGCAAAATAGCCAGCAAGTCTTGAGGGGTGGCACCCAGTTGGTTCAAAGAACGGATCACATCGGCCAATTGCGCCGAAGGCGGCACTTGGATCAGTGCGCCCGGCTCTTGGGTGATCCGGATGTCGGTTTTTTCTGTCACTACCGTTTGGCCTTGCGACAGCGGGTTAGGCTGGCTGACCTGCGGTGTAGAGCTGATGGTGATAGACAAGTTGCCGTGGGCAATGGCACAGGGCCCCAGCGTGACGGCTTGGTTGAGCACGACCGAGCCAGTGCGCGCGTTGATGACGACTTTGGCTGCTGGGCTGCCGTTGTCAATGGCCAGTTCTTCCAGTTCGGCAATAAAGTTGACTCGGCTGCCAGGGTCGGTAGGCGCTTGCACTTGCACGGTGCGCCCATCCAAAGCGGTGGCCCGGCCTGTACCCATCCGATTGTTGATGGCTTGGGCCACCTTGCGGGCTGTTTGGAAGTCTGAACTGTTCAATCCCAATGTGATGGAATTGCCCTGGTGCAAAGGGGTGGGTACTGCGCGCTCTACCTGTGCCCCTTGCGGAATGCGTCCAGCACTCAGGTGGTTAATTTGTACTTTGCTGCCGCCTTGGGAGGCTCCTGCACCACCAATCACCAGATTGCCTTGGGCCAGTGCATAAATTTCACCATCGGCACCTCGCAAAGGCGTCACGATCAATGTGCCGCCCTTGAGCGACTTGGCATTGCCCATCGACGAGACACTGACGTCGATCATTTGACCTGGCTGGGCAAAGGCGGGCAGTTGGGCGGTAACCACCACAGCGGCCACATTTTTGAGTTGCAGTTGTCCAGCCGCATTGGCTGGCAGACTGATCCCCATTTGTTGCAGGTAGTTCTGCATCGCTTGGGTGGTGTAGGGCATTTGGGTGGTTTGGTCGCCGGTACCATCCAAACCCACCACCAAGCCATAACCAGTGAGTTGGTTGCTGCGTACGCCTTGCACGGCAGCCACTTCTTTGATGCGCAATGCGTGGGCAGGCAGTGCAGTGCACAACGCCAACATCAGCACACCCAGCCAGCCAGGGGCAGCCAAGCGCGGGAACAGAGAGGGAGTGGTGACAGCGTTCATGCCGTCAATTGTGGGAGTGCCCCCCCTGCACAGAATGCTGGAAAAGCAGGGACTTGACCGGTCAATTGACAGCCTCAGTCCTGTCCGAAATTGTGCTGATTAGCCTGCCAACGCGTTGGCCCAGCACCCTCTGGCCTGAGACCAGGTTTTGCCGTGAAGGGCTGAAAAGGACGGGTAACTGCAGGGTACTTACCGCGTAAGTCCCCTATCGAGGTCGTTATAGTGGCCCGGATAGATGCTATCGGGGTGTCGTAAGTGGTTGCAATTTTTGGCTTTATTTTGCCAACATTCAGCCGATACTGTCTCTGATGCTAAAGTGAGCGTTCGCTTGTTCTACCCATTCTGCGCTGGGGCTGCCCTGCTGTTAGTCTGAACTGTGCAGAGTTTTTGCTCTTCGAGGGGGCTGTTATGTCTTTTGTCACTGTTCTTACACCACAACAAATCGCCAGTCTGAGCTCCAGCCACATCGCTGAGTTCACTACTACACAGATTCAAGCCCTGACGACAGGGCAGATACCTGCACTGACCACGGCACATATAGTGGCTCTTAGTAGTGATCAGACCAAAGCATTGACTACCCGTCAAGTGGCGATGCTGACGAGCAATCAGTTGCGTGCGCTGCAAACGCAAGACTTTGCAGCCTTGGGCACAGCGCAATTGGCTGTGTTGGGTTCGGCGCAAGCACCGGGCCTAACCACAGGCCATTTGACGACCTTGGAGACTGCAGAAATTGCCAAGCTGAGCACGGCTTTCTTCAAAACTTGGAGTACCGCTGCTATCGCTGGCTTGGATACCCACCAAATTGCGAGTCTGGGCACTGGACAATTGGCTGCTTGGACAGAGTCGGCACAAATCCGTGCGTTGGAGACGCGGGACATTGCCCAACTGAGCAGCGCGCAATTCAAGGCCTTGAGCAGCGCGCAGGTGGGCTACCTGAGCTCGGCACAAATGGCCGCGCTGAGTGCTGAAGCGGCAGCGGCGCTGGGCACCGCCACCCTCACGGGTTTGAACAGCGCCGGCATCCGTGCGCTGACTACAGCGCAGGTGCAAGGGCTGAGCACAGCGCAAATCAAATCCCTGAGCAGCGCACAGGTGCAATGGCTAGAGACCAGCGACATTGCGGTGTTGAGCAGCGCGCAAATCATGGCGTTGGACACCGCAGACGTGGCAGCCTTGACCACCATGCAAATCGTGGCGCTGGGCAGCGACCAAGTGAAGGCGCTGACCACGGGTCAAATCGCGGCGCTGAGCAGCAACCAACTGCGGGCCTTGCAAACGCAAGACTTTGCGGCCTTGGGCACAGGCCAGCTGGCGGCCTTGAACTCGGTACAAGCGCCGGGCCTGACCACAGGCCAATTGGCGACCTTGGAGACCGCAGAGATTGCCAAGTTGAGCACCGGGTTTGTGAAAAACCTGAGCACCGCGGTGATTGCAGGCCTGAGCACCGACCAAATTGCGGGCCTGAGCACCGCCCATTTGATGAGCTGGACAGAGTCGGCACAAATCCGTGCGTTGGAGACGCGGGACATTGCCCAACTGAGCAGCGCGCAATTCAAGGCCTTGAG
>NZ_JBHSHJ010000001.1:72309-93098 GCF_042652905.1 Giesbergeria sinuosa
TGCAAATCGTGGCGCTGGGCAGCGACCAAGTGAAGGCGCTGACCACGGGTCAAATCGCGGCGCTGAGCAGCAACCAACTGCGGGCCTTGCAAACGCAAGACTTTGCGGCCTTGGGCACAGGCCAGCTGGCCGCTTTGAACTCGGTACAAGCGCCGGGCCTGACGACAGGCCAGTTTGTTACCTTGGATACGGCAGAAATCAGCAAACTCACGACCGCCTTTGTGCGGGCGCTGACCACTGCCACCATCAAAGCCCTTGCAACGGATCAGGTGTCAGGCTTGACTACAGGTCAGATCAAAAATCTGACCACGGCCCAAGTAGCCAGCTTAAGCACTGGAGCCATTGGGGCACTCAGTCCAGGTCAACATGCGGCTATGAGTACGGTGGGTATGACATCCATACAAACTGCCGCATTCACCAGCATGGCTTCGCCATTGGTGTTGGATCTGAATGGTGACGGTGTGCGCACAGTGGCGGTGGCACAAGGCGTGCAGTTTGCTTTGGGCACTGACGGTCTGCTGCGCCAAACCGGCTGGGTATCGTCTGATGATGGTCTGCTTGTGCGTGACCTGAATAAGGATGGCTCTATCAGTGACGGTCGTGAACTGTTTGGTACTGCCACTGAACTTAGCCCCGGTGTGACGGCGGTCGATGGGTTTGTCGCATTGCGCGCCCTCGACAGCAATGGCGATGGTCGCATTTCGTCAGAAGATGCCGCCTTTGCTGAGTTGGCTGTCTGGAAGGACACTGACGGCAATGGTCAAACAGGTGCTGGTGAGTTGCTCAGTCTGCAAGAGGCAGGAGTGGCTGCGCTGCATCTGGATGCCCAAGCATCTACACAAACCGATAACGGCAACTTGTTGGGCTTGGTATCGTCGTATGAAACCACTGATGGCACCCAGCGTGATTTGGTAGACGTCTGGTTTAGCCAAGGGGCCGTGGCCGATGACAGCTTGCGTAGCTCTGTCAGTGGTCTCACAGAATCCTTGGGCAGCTACCTCGAAGGTGGTAGCGGCAGCAGTGCGACAGCAGCCTTGGAGTTGCCACGGCGCAACGGTGCAGCAGAGGAACTGGTCGGTGTGGTACCACAGGCCAATCCAGTGTCTGCGTCCTCATCGTTGCTCACCCCATTGGCAAATTACTACCAACGATCCATTGCTTCGACCGGATCGGGCGTTGACATGGGTACCAATCTGGTGGGGTCATTGTCTGGGCCGGGGATGCAGCAACCTTCGTTGTTGCAGGCATTGGCCTCGACAGAAACGCTCAAGGGTAGCAAGTAAGCTGCTCTCTGAGCGATGAAGTCAGCTACACCCACAGAGTAGCTGGCATATCACGGGCCGTTTCTTGAGAGGGACGGCCCGTTTTTCATGGTATTTTTCTTGGCAGTGATGGCCTATGTCTGTATCTTCGCTTCCTCTCCATGACTTGATGGCCCAAGCCGATGCCCTGCAACAGCAAAAGCAGCCCGAGCAGGCCATTGCCCTGTACCAACATTGGTTGTTGGGACAGACCGATCCTTTGCGCTTGGTGGCATGGTTTAACTTGGGGGTATTGTTGGCCAGTGCAGGTCGTACCTCAGAAGCCCAAGCCGCTTACCAAGAAGCTTTGCAACTCAACCCGCAGTTTTTGCAAGCACGGCTTAATCTGGGGCACCAATTGGAAAGCCAGGGGGCAGTCGCCGAAGCCATCGCCCAGTGGCAGTTGGTTTTGCAAAGCCTAGAGCAGACCGCACAACCAGAACAAGCCCTGCAACTGCATGCCCTGAACAACTTAGGTCGAATTCTAGAATCCGAACGTCGTTTTGAAGAAGCTGCACAGTATTTGGCCCAAAGCCTAGAAATTGATCCTGAGCAGTCTGCACCATTGCAGCATTACATCCATATTCGGCAGAAACAATGCGCTTGGCCCATTTATCAACCGTTGGGTGTCATTGGTGTCAACCAGCAGTTGTTGTCTACCTCGGCATTGGCCGCCCTGGCACTGCACGATGATCCGGCAGTGCAATTGTTGGCCGCGCGTGAATTTGTCCATGCCAAGGTACGGGCCACCGTGCCTCGGCGCTCAGCTCGGCAACGTGCTCCCAGCGAGCGAATTCGCATTGGTTACCTCTCTGGTGACTTGTGTATGCACGCTGTTGGCTTATTGACGGTAGAGTTGTTTGAACTGCACGACCGTGAAAAATTTGAAGTTTTCGGTTTTTGTTGGTCGCGTGAAGACGGCTCCCCATTGCGTGAGCGTATTATCCGGGCCTTTGATCATCATATCCGTATTGGACATTTAGATGATGAAGCTGCAGCACAATTGATTGCTGCTTGTGGCATTGATATTTTGGTTGATTTGCAAGGGCTAACCTCTGGGGCACGGCCTAATATTTTGGCCCAGCGTCCAGCATCGGTACAAGTGAGTTACTTGGGTTTGCCGGCTACCTGTGGTATGCCTGCTATAGATTATATTCTGGCCGATCCATTTGTTTTTCCGCCAGAGCTCGAACCTTTTATGACTGAAAAACCTTTGCGAGTACCGCATTGCTATCAGGTCAGCGATCGTCAGCGCAGTGTTGGGCCAGCTCTATCCCGTGCAGATTGTGGCTTGCCGGAAGATAAAGTGGTATTTGCCTCCTTCAATAACAATTATAAATTTACACAAGAAGTAGTGGCAACATGGATGAGGATTCTGCAACGTGTCCCAGAAAGTGTATTGTGGCTACTGGCTGATAATAATTGGGCTGAGCAAAATATCAGAAAAGAAGCACAGCGTCATGGTATTGAAGTAGAAAGGTTGATTTTTTCTGGTCGTGCTATGCCACAAGAATATATGGCGCGTTTGCAACTGCCAGATTTGTTCTTAGATACCCATCCTTATAATGCAGGCACCACCGCCAATGATATTTTATGGATGGGGACGCCTATCTTAACTTATTCTGGGCGTAGCTATATATCTCGTATGTGTGGCAGCCTGTTAACAGCGGCAGGACTGCCAGATTTAATCACTTATAGTTTGGCTGAATACGAAGAAAAAGCGGTGCAATTAGGTAGCAATCCACGTCGACTGGCAAGCTATCGACGCTATTTGCAAGAATATCGATTGGAAAGCAATTTATTTAACATACCAAAATTGGTGGAAGACATAGAAAAGTCTTTTATTCTGATCGCAAATTAAATTTTGGTGTTATTTTGAATAATAAATTCATTCATCATTTGGCTGATGTTCAGACCTTGGATATAGGTACTGGAACACGCATTTGGCAATTTGTGGTTATTCTTTTGGGGGCAAAAATTGGAAGCGAATGTAATATTTGTTCCCATTGTTTGATTGAATCCGACGTTGTTGTGGGAGATCGTGTCACTATAAAAAGTGGCGTTCAACTCTGGAACGGATTGCGTGTTGGTGATGATGTTTTTATTGGCCCCAATGTCACCTTTACAAATGATAAATACCCTCGTAGTGGTAATAAATCATTCAAGCTTTTGCCTATAGTGATAGAGAATAATGTTTCAATTGGTGCTGGAGCTACTATTTTGCCAGGCATCCATATTGGCGAAGGGGCTATAGTAGGTGCAGGGGCTGTAGTGACGAAAAATGTACCACCTCAATCCTTGGTAATCGGAAATCCAGCAAGAATAGTTAATGCAAAGGAAAATGATGAGCTTAGATCACTGCAAAATCATTAATTTGCCAAAAATATCTGACCCAAGAGGCAATTTAACTTTCATTGAGGGTGGTAATCACATCCCTTTCGATATTCAGCGTGTTTATTATCTCTATGATGTTCCTGGCGGTGCAGAGCGTGGTGGTCATGCACATAAAAATTTACATCAATTGATCATTGCAATGTCTGGTAGTTTTGATGTGGTTTTAGATGATGGAGGCCAAAAAAAACGTTATCATTTAAATCGTTCCTATCAAGGGTTATATGTGTGCTCTATGATATGGCGCGAGTTGGATAACTTTTCTTCTGGATCTGTTTGTATGGTTCTTGCTTCTAATAAATACGATGAAGACGACTACTACAGAAATTATTCAGAATTTTTATTGGCAAAAGGAATTGACCAATGATTCAATTTTTGGATATCAAGCGATTGAATGCTCCTTATGATACCGAAATACGTACAGCAATTGCACAGGTACTAGATTCCGGTTGGTATGTTCTGGGGAAACAAGTTGCTGCCTTTGAACAAGAATTTGCAAGTTATTGTGAGGTGAAGCATTGTATTGGGGTAGCGAATGGGCTAGATGCACTGCATTTGATACTTCGTGCTTATGGTATAGGCCCAGGTGATGAAGTCATTGTTCCCGCTAACACATTTATTGCCACTTGGTTAGCAGTCACCCATGCTGGCGCGATACCTGTGCCTGTAGAGCCAGAAGAGTTTACCCATAATATTGATCCTTCATTGATCGAAGCAGCAATTACGAAGCAAACTAAAGCCATTATTGCTGTTCATTTGTATGGGCAACCAGCAAATATGGATGCTATTCGTGCCATAGCGAGTAAAAATAAAATCTATGTGATTGAGGATGCGGCACAAGCACATGGTGCTCGTTATCATGGTACAAGAGTAGGAGGCTTGGGAGATGCAGCCGGATTTAGTTTTTACCCCGGAAAAAATTTAGGCGCTTTGGGTGATGGTGGTGCGATTACGACCAATGATGACCAGTTGGCTAATGCGTTAAGAAAATTACGTAACTATGGTTCTGTTATTAAATATCACCATGAAGTTACGGGGTTTAATTCCAGATTAGATGAGATTCAAGCTGCTATATTGCGAGTTAAATTGCAATATTTAGATAAAGATAATATATTGCGCCGTCAGGTGGCTGCAATGTATTTGAATAAATTACAAGATGCAGACATAATATTGCCCAAAGTATTGGATGGTGTTGAACCTGTATGGCACCTTATGGTGATCCGTAGTGAGCAACGTTCGCGCTTACAAGCAGCATTGACGGAGGCAAATATTGGCCATTTAGTACATTATCCTATTGCATGCCATCAACAAGCAGCTTATGCAGAAAATACGTGGCCAAAATTAGAGCTATCTGAGAAATTGCAAAATCAAGTGTTAAGTTTGCCAATAGCACCTTATCTGAGTGAAAATGAGGTTGATATGGTGGCAAATGTGATTAGAAAAAATTTATCTTGAATTTATGTCAATTACCACACTTATTCCTGCTTATAAATTTCAATATTGCTTGGAATTATTGATGGCCTTGCGCCACCAAACGATCAAACCAGAAAAGATCATCTTTTCGGATGATAGTCCTAACCAAGATTTTTTTAATTTCTTATCTCAGGAGCCTATTAGAACTTTGGTGGCTGATTTGAATGTGCAGGTAGTGCATGGGCCACGTAAAGGAGCATGGAATAATTTTAGAAATTTAATTGATATATATTGTCAGCAGGGTGAAAATAAAACTGAATTTTTTCACATACTCTTAGATGATGATATCATCTACCCAAGATTTTATGAGCGGCATTTAGAAGCACATCGTCTAGGGCACCTGTCGTGTGTGGTCAGTCGCCGTTGGACAGCATTGGAATCGGGTCAGCCAATTAGTGACAATTTGCCTGTGCCAGAGGCAGTAGCAAATTATCCATACAGCATGATTATGCTGAACTCTGCTATATTGTTCTTGCACACTGTGGGAAATAATACCAATTGGTTGGGTGAATTTTCAAATGTTACATTTCGCGCCAGTGTTGCAGAAGAAATCATAGAATCTCAGATGGCTGGTATATCTTATGCTGGTTTGGAAGATTTGGGTGCATTTTTAAAATCATCGTTGCATGCACCTGTAGGGTATGTTAAAGAGTTTTTAGGTGCATTTCGGACAAGTGCCCAGCAGCATTCAGCAGATCCAATGGGAAAACCTCTGAAATCTGCTTTTTTGGCTTATATTGCGTTGGCAATTGCTGCACGTAATATAGGGCAATTGACAAAAGATCAGAGTGCGCAGGCTATATTAAAGGTTGCAGCTTTCATATTACAGCACTATAGTGAAGAAAAAGATATGCAGGAATTTTGCCGAGTCATGCATGAATTCTTAGCATCTAGTGCTATTGCAGAACGTGACTTCCTTGCAGTTTGGAGTGATTTTTCTAAGAGTGTTTGGTGATTTTATGCGCAGTTATGTCAGGAAGCTGATAGTTGCTTGAGTATTGTATCAACGGAATCAGATGTTATTTCTGTATAGAGAAGTGCTGATCCTAGATTGATGATTTTTTCGTCGGTTAACTTTGAAAAATCAAAAGAAGCTAGTTTTTCAATAATGGCGTGATCAAAGCGATATTTAATGATAGTGGCCGGATTTCCAGCAACTATTGCATAAGGAGGCACATCTTTGGTCACTATACTCCCTGCAGCAACCACTGCTCCTTGCCCGATAGTAACGCCTGAAAGTATCAAAGCATCAGCACCAATCCATACATCATCACCAATATTAATGGGGCCTTTGGTTTGTGCTTCGAGATTTCCAAAATATTTGGTTTTAAATGGAAAAGTTGAAATGCCTGTATGTGGATGGTTGCCACCTAATAAGAATCGAACATTATCAGCGATAGAGACAAAATTACCTATCGTGAGAGCTTCCTGTGGATTGCCGAAAGACCATATGTTCAATCCTCCATAACTCCGTCGTCCAACCTTGATTTTATCAAGAATTGGAATTCCTTTTAAATTTAAAATGGTCTCATTGTGTGGGTTCAATAAACGCCATTGTTCCTCTAGTGATGAAGGTGTTTCGGTAGGTTTGTTTGTAGATGCAATAGAGCCAGATATCAAGAAATTTTGTAGATATTCTTCAAGTGCCTTGTAAAAATAAAGATCATCTTTATAATCAATCATGTGCTCGAAAAAATTGCTCTTGTCAAAATTGTTTCCAGAGTCAAAAAAGTAGGGCAGTGTGTGATTAATTAATATGTCACGTTTTTCATTGTCATAAATGGTTTGACTTAGCAAGTTGATTGAGACATACTTTTTTAATATGGCAAGATAATTTTTGCCGAAAACTTCAGCAATGTTGTAACCGCTTTTCTTGCCTGTAGGTTGCCCAGAAAAGTAGTTTTGATAAAAAACAATGGCTCGCTTGTTACTCGCGATTTGATCAAAAATAATATGTGTTTGGATTAGTCTTGAGGAGGCGTGTTCTAAAATGTTGGGGATTTTTAAGAAATCCTCTTTCCATAAGCCAAAGCCACCAATCCATGTGGAAAAGAACGAAACTGATTGAACAAATTCGTCTAATCCATTGCAAATTCTGAATAATTCACCTGATATTTTATTCCCATTTGTGAAAAAAATAACGGGTCGTTCATTTTGAGTGGCTTGTATAATTTTTAATATTTCTGCTAGGCTACCATCGAGAAACATTAAGTTGTCATTGTGAAGCTTAAGGTATTTTCCTTTCCCGTAAGCTAGTGCAGCCTGAAAATTGGCTTCTGGGCCAACATTTTCTGGATGACAAAAGTAGGTTATTTTTTCGGGAAATTGACTCCGATATGCTTCTACAATCACTGCTGTGTCATCGGTAGAGCAATTGTCTGTCACCACAATTTCAAAATCATTCGATTCCAAAAAAACTTGTTGTGATGTAATGCTCCTCAATGTGGCATCAAGGTACTCACCACGATTAAAAGTTGGAATGCAAATAGAGATAAATGGTTCTGAATAGTGAGTCATATTTAAAAATAATATTTTATTAAAGATGTGCCCTATTTTTTCTTGGGAACCAATCCACCATATTGATTAAGTAGGGTTTGTGAGCCCACTAAATTGCAAACGTCTGCTGATAAGCTATAAATATCTAATTTGGTTAAGGATTCTTTGTGTGTGACTACGGATTCCATGAGCCAAGAACCAAAACCTCCATCCATTAAATGATCTTCTACAGACTCAACAGCAGAGAATGGATGAAACTGTGCTGCTTGCATTGATTTGTTAGACATGCCCCAGAGGGGCAATGAGTGAACGCTATGATTTTTATAAGGGGTGTTTTTTAACCATTCTGCTGCAATGGCTAAGGTGGCACCAGTGGTTAAGAATGTGGATGGTTTTTCAATAGCTTCTTTAGCTTGAATAACACTTAACCATCTTCCAGGATGAATTGTCGGTACTTGTGTATGAAAGCAAGGCTCACCCGCTTTGCCTAAACGCAGATAAGATGGCTGTGGATTCTGAATTAAATAGCGCATGCATGCCCGGACTTCCATCGGATCGCCTGGTGCTGCAATCAGCATATTTGGAAAAGATCGCATTAAGGCATAATCTTGAACTGCATGATGCGAGTAGCCTAAAGCACCGTAAGCTAATCCACCACCCACAGAAACTACGGTGACTGGTAGCTGGTGATAATCAATGTCGTTGCGAATTTGCTCTGCACAACGGAAGGTTGGGAAGTTGGCAATAGAGTAGGTAAATACATGATAGCCTTCTGATGCCATGCCGGCTGCTAGGCCTGTCATATTCTGTTCGGCTACGCCTGCATTGATAAATCTATCTGGGAATGAATCAGCAAATGGCTCTACCACCGAATAACCTAAATCACCCACTATGAGAGCAATATGTGGATGTTGATGGGCCAGATAAACTAATTCTTCGATGAAGGCATTGCGCATGATGATTCTTATTGCAATTCAGTCAAGGCTTGCGCCAGTTGGTCAATGTTGGGTGTACGGTAATGCCATTCCACTTTATTTTCCATATAACTGACGCCTTTTCCTTTGGTTGTATGGGCAATTAGTATGGATGGCTTGCCTTTTTGCCAAGGCGTGTTATTGAGTGCATCTATCAGTGCGCCATGGTTATGACCATCTACTTCGCGCACACTCCAGCCAAAAGCAGTTAATTTATCATGCAGTGGTTCTATGCCGAGTGTATCGGCTACAGTAGTAAGGCTTTGCAGTTTGTTGTAATCAATAATGGCTACTAAATTGTCTAAGTGATGGTGGGCTGCAAATAGCATCGCTTCCCAATTACTGCCTTCGGCTAATTCGCCATCGCTCAATAGTACAAAAGTTCTCCATGGAGCACGCCTGCGTTGCGCTATTAACGCCTTTCCTGTGCCAAAGGGTAAACCGTGTCCTAGTGAGCCAGTAGAAAATTCCACACCAGGGACTTTATGGCTTATATGGTTCATTAAAACAGAATTTTCTTGACCGTATGTCAACAAATCCTCAGTTTTTAAAAAACCACATTCTGCCAATGCTGCATATACAGCGACACAAGCATGCCCTTTGCTAAGGATAAATCTATCACGATCAATGAAGTTAGGCTCTGCTGGATTTATGTGCAATACTTTCCCATAAAGTACTGCCACAATATCAGAGATAGATAAAGCACTGGCAATATGTGAGGCCTTGGCGCGATGCACCATGTGCAGTGCATGGATGCGGATATGGCGAGCGAGTTCTATGGTATCAGTCACAACAGAGAGTCATCAGATTTTGAATGATGTCAGCGTGCTTGTGGCTGTGCAGAAAAGCATAGTTGGTTTCACGCGTATGGTCAGTGACTTCAGTAATACGGTGTATGCCTGTATCACCTACAGCAAAGCATTGATAGTCTAAATCAGCAAAAAAAGACAACATATCGTTAGGGTGGTAACCAAACGGCTTAGACCATTTACGCAATAGTTCGGCAAAAACCATAGGTTGGTATTGGGTTAAAGTGCTGCATCCACCCCGAAACACTAAAAGTTCAGCCCCTTCAACATCGCATTTGATAAAATCTGGCGCCACTTTTTGGTTAGCCGTCCACTGATCAAGAGTCAACGTGAGGCCCACTACTTGCTGTGCATCTTGTGCATCAGCGACATTGAGCAAGGAGGCATTGGTACTTGCTGCAGGGGAAATATAAAAATTTACCGTACCACTGCTATCAGACAGGCCATAATTGAAGCAACTGATTTGTGAGCCTACTTGATTAGCTGCTACATTACGCTGTAAAAAGGCGTAACTGGTAGGCATAGGTTCAAAAGCATAAATATGTGCTTGGGCCAAGCGTTTGGCAAATCGGATGGCGTATAAACCAATATTGGCACCCACATCAAGGATAGTGCGAGCATTGGCTGCCAGCAAATCCATCACTTGGGTCTCAACGGGTTCGTAGTGGTTGAAGTTCATGACTTCTATCGGTGCTACCCGAGCTTCATTATCGGGACAATAAAGCCGGATACGCTCTTCGCCCAGCACAAATGAGACGCCATCTGCAGCAATTACAATCTCTTTGACATCAGTACTACGGGTAATGTCTACATATTCAAAAAGCGTTTTATGCCTTTGCAATGCAGCATGTATAAAATCCGGCTTGGACAGTGCCCCTGTTTGGAATTGTTGTTTTAATACCGCTAGTGTGGGGTTCATCATTTATAGGCCTCTATCATGCGCCGGAATCCGGTTTCGGGAGTGATTTGGGCAGTCCATCCTAAGGATTGGAGTTTTGTGACATCGGGTATCAGGCGGCTATAGGCGCTGGGAATATAACCTGGTGTTTGAGGTGTGTGGCGGCGATCGACCGCCAGTTGTTTCTCAGGATAAAGACCAACCAGCAACTCCGCTAGTTCCATGACGGAAAGTTCTCCTGCGGGGTTGGCTACGTTATAAGCTTGTGTGGGCGTACCTTGCAGGAGTATGCTAAAAAAACCACTAATGGCATCTGTGGCATAGCAAAAAGCCCGCCGTGCGCTGCCATCGCTGTGCATCACAATGTTTTCACCGCGCAGCACGTTAAATACAAAGTCAGCAAAAACACGTCCATCGTTGGCTTGTAAACCTGGCCCGTAGGTGTGAAATGGACGAGCGATAAAGGTTGGAATGCCATGCTGTTGGTGCCAGGCCAAACACATGGTTTCACCCATGCGCTTGCTTTCTGCATAACAGGCGCGAACTGTGGCTGGATCAACGCTGCCGTAGCTGGTTTCTGTCAGCGTGGTATCACCGATGACGCTACCGTAAACCTCAGAGCTGCTCACAAATAAGAAGCCCTGTGGTGTGGGACTTCGGCGCAGTGCCTCTAGCAGAGCGGCCGTGCCAATCGTGTTGGGCAGCAGCGTACCGATAGGGTCACTGCCGTAAAAGCGTGGACTGGCTTGGCTGGCAGCGTGCAGTACATAGTTGAGAGGCCCAGTGTCAGGGACTCCTAGGGTGTTCAAGTCCCAGACAAGCGGGCTAAAGTGTGGCGAGCTGAATAGATCAGAAAGACGGGTTTGGGCACGTTCAGCATTGCGTACCATACCAACCACCTGCACAGGTGCATCGACTTTGCCTAAAGCGTGTAAACCTAGCAGTGTGCGTGCTAAATACCCTCCCAAAAAGCCACCGGCACCCGTGACCAAGACTCGTGCGCCTGACAGTTGTTGCCACGGCAGATCTTGTGCTGCAATAGCTGCAACGTCAGCATCCCACGTTGCACGTAAAGCGGTACTGACCATCAAAAATGAACACCCAAATAGCTCTCGATTTTACGAGCAACAAATTCCAACATGTCTGGTGTGAGTGAAGGTTGTACGCCAATCCAGAAGGTGTTGTTCATAACATTGTCTGTGTTGACCAATGTTCCGCTAATACGGTAGTGAGCCCCAGCCATATAAGGTTGGCGGGTTAGGTTACCTGCAAAAAGAAGGCGTGTACCAATTTTGTTTTGGTCTAAATAGGTAAGCAAATCAATGCGAGAGACTGGGCAATTTTCTTTGAGCGTGATTGGAAAACCAAACCAAGAGGGGTCTGCATGTTCTGTGGCTTGGGGCAAATTGACAAACTCTTGGCAATCTTGGAGGCGCTCATGCAAAAATGCAAAATTGTCTTTGCGTGCTTGAATAAAGGCATTTGCCTTTTCTAACTGCGCGAGGCCACAAGCAGCCTGCATATCGGTAATTTTCAAGTTATAACCTAAATGGCTATAGGTATACTTGTGATCATACCCCTTGGGCAAATCCCCCAACTTTTGACAAAAGCGCCTGCCACAGGTGTTGTCTCGCCCTGGGGGGCAATAACAATCGCGGCCCCAATCCCGAAAGCTCTCGGCAATGGTTTTGAGCTCTTCGTTGTTGGTAAAAACGGCGCCGCCTTCTCCCATAGTGATATGGTGGGCTGGATAAAAGCTCAAGGTGGCAATATCACCAAAGGTTCCAACCATTTGTCCACGGTAGGTGGAGCCCAGTGCATCACAGCAATCTTCTACTAGCCAAAGGTTGTATTTTTTGCACAGGGCTGTGACTACATCCAAATTAAATGGATTGCCCAAAGAATGTGCCAACATGATGGCCTTGGTCTTGGGGCTAATCGCTGCTTCAATTTGACTGGCATCAATGTTATGGGTCAGTACATCCACATCCACAAACACGGGTACAGCACCAAATTGG
Source organism: Giesbergeria sinuosa (assembly GCF_042652905.1). Lineage (NCBI taxonomy): Bacteria > Pseudomonadati > Pseudomonadota > Betaproteobacteria > Burkholderiales > Comamonadaceae > Giesbergeria > Giesbergeria sinuosa. The sequence continues at coordinate 84,670 of NZ_JBHSHJ010000001.1, forward strand.
AGGATAGGATTGACCGTAGTTGGAAAGCCAGCTGCTACGCCAATGACCTCATCGCCTTTTTGGATGGCCCGTGCGCCCAGCTTGGGGGAGGTTAAGGTGTTGAAAGCCACTAAGTTGGCTGATGAGCCAGAGTTGACCGTGATAAGGTGCTTGACGCCAATAAACGCAGCCAACTTCTTTTCAAACTCGGCGTTAAAGCGCCCAGTGGTCAACCAGCCATCCAGTGCCGCATCTACCATGTATTGCAGCTCTTGTGTACCTAGCAACTTGCCCGAAGGCGGCACAACGGTGGCTCCTGCCAGAAAAGGCTGTGGGCCCAGGGTGAGGGTGGCATATTCATTGACCAGTTGGGCAATTTGTCCGCGCAAAGCTTGGGTTTTGGCGTTGTCCATATTGTTGCTTAACTCTGTATTTGGGCTTGATAGCTTTGAATTTGTGCCAGCGTGGCAGCTCGCATATCAGTCCCGGCTTGGTGCTGACTTGCCCAGGCTACCGTTTGTTGCAGCGCCTGCGTCAAGCGCAAAACAGGATGCCACAAAAGCTGATTGCGGGCTTTAGAAATATCCAACTTCAGGTAATGGGCTTCATGGGGTTGTGGGCTTGGGTCGTGTGCCCACTGTGCCGTTGGCCCCCATAGCGTAGCCATTTGTTCCACAATCGCACCTACCGATTGGGCATCGTCATCACTGGGGCCAAAGTTCCAGCCTTGGCTGTAGCTGGGGCCATCGTGAAAGAGCTTTTCTGCCAAGCTGAGATAACCACGCAATGGCTCTAACACATGCTGCCAAGGGCGGATAGCGTGTGGGTTGCGAATATGCACGGGCTGGCCTTGTGTCCATGCCCGCAAGATGTCAGGCACTAACCGATCAGCAGACCAATCACCGCCACCAATCACATTGCCTGCACGGGCTGTAGCCAAGCCTACGCCGTGTCGTGCGTAGTCATTGGGGTTAAAAAAAGAACTACGGTAAGCGGCACAGACCAACTCGGCACAGCCCTTGCTGTTGCTGTAAGGGTCGTAGCCCCCCATAGGCTCGTTTTCTCGATAGCCCCAATCCCACTCGCGGTTTTCGTAGCATTTGTCGGTCGTAATAACCAATACTGCTTTCACACTGGGAATTTTACGCACGACCTCTAAAACATGAACCGTGCCCATCACATTGGTGGCGTAGGTTTCAACTGGATTTTGGTAGCTGTAGCGCACCAATGGCTGCGCTGCCATGTGGATGACCACTTCGGGTTGGGCTGGCACCATCACAGCTTCTAACGCTGCTAAATCACGAATATCACCCAAAAAAGAGTGCATGCCGTCAGCAACGCGCGCCTCGGTAAACAGGTTAGGCTGGGTGGATGGTGCAAGCGCAAACCCGGTTACTTGGGCTCCTGCATGTTGCAGCCACAATGACAGCCAACCTCCTTTAAAACCGGTGTGGCCGGTGAGAAAAACCCGCCGCCCCCGCCAAAACTCGGTGTTCATGACCACACTTTCCACGGCGCTTGGCCACTGCTCCAGAGCTGTTCCAAGTGGGTTTTATCGCGCAAAGTGTCCATCGGCTGCCAAAAACCTTGGTGCTGGTAAGCTGCCAATTGACCACGCTCAGCCAGATTTTCTAAAGGATCTTTTTCCCAAACGGTCTCATCGTTGGTAATTAAATCCAATACGGAGGGATGCAGTACAAAAAAACCACCATTGACCATGCTGCCATCGCCCTTGGGCTTTTCTTTGAAAGAGCGGACGCGGTGGTCGCTTTCAAGGTCGAGCGCACCAAACCGTGCTGGAGGATGGGTGGCGGTCAGTGTGGCTTGTAGCCCATGTTGTTGGTGAAAAGCCAGGAGTGCAGCGATATCTACATCTCCCACACCATCACCATAGGTCAGGCAAAAAGATTCATCCCCGTCCAAATAAGGTGCAACACGTTTGATACGCCCACCCGTCATGGTATTTTCCCCGGTATCCACCAAAGTGACTTTCCACGGTTCAGCATGGCGCTGGTGGACTTGCATACTATTGGTGTTCATGTCAAAGGTTACATCTGACATGTGCAAAAAGTAATTTGCAAAATACTCTTTGATTAAATAACCTTTGTAGCCACAACAAATGATGAAATCGTTGATTCCATAGTGAGAATAGATTTTCATGATATGCCATAAAATAGGCTTACCACCAATTTCTATCATGGGCTTGGGTTTTAAATGGGTTTCTTCGGAAATGCGTGTGCCTAAACCACCTGCAAGAATGACGGCTTTCATGATTGATCCACAGAAGAAGTTGCTTGAATAATGTATTGCAAAGGCAGAGCATCACTGACCGCTAATTCAGGATCTTGGCCCAGAGCTTCTGCCATGAAACGAATGGCAGGGGTTATTTTTTCAGTCAATGGATCATTCATCATGACAGCATGACCATGCGCGATTTGTAGCCCTGCTTGGGCAAACATCTCTAACATACTTGCCCGACTAAACCAGCGCAAATGGCTTCGATTTATCAATCCATTGTCTTCATATTTTAATTCGCCAGCATTGATTTTTGCCTGGATACCCCAATATTGACTATTGAAAATAGATGCAACGATCACTCCGTGGGGAGGCAAGATGTGGGATATTTTCTTTAGTAATGTCCACGGATCTTTTAGATTTTCAAGAGCACCATCAATCACCCAGCAATCTGTGGTGGAGAATTTTGAAAAAAATTCACTGCCAACAGAGTCGATATCAACCGTCAAAACCTTATCACAGTGCGATCGGCTTTTTTGTGCAGATTCTTCGTCGAAAGCAATAGATTGATAGAAGGATTGGGGATACAGATTTTTATAGGCTGCTGCCAATGCACCAGATTGGCAGCCAATTTCAGTGATGTGGCGGCAGTAATTTGGAATAACAGATAGCAAACTCTTATTATAATTCTCGAGATCAATCGGTGGATCGTTTGGTGAGCTTGTCTTTTGTTGTAGTTTTTCCATCCATTCTTCTAAATGGTAGCCGCCTGTTTTAAAAACAGTGCCTTGTCCTTTATGATCGATAAAAATTCTTGGATTGCCAGAAGAGATGTCGTTCATCACCCACGGAACATTTTTTAGCAGATTAGACATTCCACTATCGTGCAAGGCCAACATGGTTTCCGTCATGGGTGCACCATGCTTGATGGGTAAAGGCCATTGTTTTACCACCTCTATGTTGCAAAGCATGCAAATAGGATGTAAGTATTGGATGCCATCTGGAGATTCATCCACATTGAAGCCTTCACGGTTAATGCAGCCTACAGCACCAACGCCATACATATTGGGTTTTAATAGTTCTAGCAGATTTTCAATAAATCCTGCGCGAACAATTTCTATATCTGAGTCTAAAAAGAGGGTTGGCCCCGTAAGTGGTAAATTGTTAATGGCCCAAGCCATTCCTGGCCCGTGGTGGATGTTGTAGCCAAAAGCTGTCAAAAAGACATTATTGAATTTGGCAACAATTGTTTTGACTTTTGCTAAATTTTCTTCGTCAGATCCATCTATCACATAAAATGGATTGTGTGGATATTTTTCTCGAAATGTTGATAATAAATTATCAAGCAATTCTGGTGTGTTGTATGAGACCGTAATAACAGGAATGCTGGTGCTTGTCATTTTTATGGATGTATCTGTTAATAATCTAATAGCTTAAGGCTCTCGAATAGCTTCATCCAGCCCACGCATTACTGGGTACATGACATAAGACATCACGGTGCGCTTGCCTACCACAATTTCGGCACTCAGCGACATGCCCGGAATCAAGGGTGCATTTCGGGGTAAATTGCGCAATTCATTTTTTTGCAATGTGGCCCGGCCCAAATAGTAGGGGCTACTGGCTTGGCCACTCAGGTTGTCTTTGGTGAAAGCATCTTGGCCCAGTTTCTCTAAAGTGCCATGAATCAGGCCATGTTTTTGGAAGGGAAATGCATCTATCTTTAGTCGGACAGGGTCTTGCAGTTTCACATAGCCTACATCTTGGGCTGTGATTTGCATTTCAGCTTGCAACGTTTCGCCCAAGGGCACGAGGGTAATGAGTGGCTCGGCTTCTCGGATAATCGATCCGGTGGAGCGGGCGGCTACTTCTTGCACCACAGCATCGTGGGGGGCCGTCAGCTCAATCATGCGGCTGCGGCGTTCTACCTTTTTCAGTTGTTCGGCCACAGCATCGCGTTCGCGTCGCACAGTGACCAGTTCTTCGGTGGCCTTTTGTTGCCATTCTCGAATAAAAGCATCTTTTTCGGCTTCGGCTCCAGCCAGTTCTTTGCTCAGTTCAATACCCCGGTTGCGGGTGCTGATGAGTTCGCGCTCTACTTCTTGGCGGCGTTCGCGGCTTTCCAGCAGTTTCATGTTGGATTGGAATTGTTGCGCCGTGAGCTTTTCGTTCATGGCCTCAATATCACGCAGAGATTGCACCCGCGCCGTTAGGCTCTGTATGTCATGGCTGTTTGTCACCATGGCAGCCTTGGCGCGGTCGATGCTTTCATCCAAGCGCGACAGTCGGGCGCGGTAGCTGGCTAAGCGTTCGTTTTGTAAACGCCATTGCAATAGTTCGTCTGGATTTTGGCTGGCAGGAGGCGCGGTGGTGGAGCCGTTTTTGAGTCCTGCTTGCTCGCGCTCCATACGTTGCACTTGGGCTTCTAGGCTTTTGAAGCGGTCTTGTGATTGGGCTAAATCTGCATGGATGAAGGTGGGGTCTAGCACAGCCAGCACCTGCCCTTTTTGCACGATTTGTCCTGGCTGCACATGCAGCGTAGCAATTTGGGCAGTTTCTAGCGGTTGCAGTACCGTATTGGGTTGCGCCGTGACCAGTTTGCCCCGTGCAGTGACGATTTGATCGACTTCAAACACACTGGCCCAGACGATGGCTGCGACCATCAAGCCGAACAGGATATAGATGGTGGCCGACATGCCACCGGGTGGTGGCGTTTTTTCTAGGGCTTCGGCATCGGGCAAAAAAGCCACCGTCCAATCCCGCACGGCGGGGGAAGGGGGTGCGGGCGTGCTTGGGCTTACATGTGGCTGGTTTGTTGGTTCCATAGTTGTGTATAGGGTTCGCAACGGCCCAGCAGTGCATCGTGGCGGCCAGCATCGGCAAGACGGCCCCGTTCAAAAACAAAAATTTGATCCGAATGTACCAAGGTGGATAAGCGGTGGCTGACGATAATGACGGTACGCCCAGCCGCAATCCGGCCCAAATTGCGGATAAAAATGGCTTCGCTTTCGGGGTCTAGGGCGCTGGAGGCTTCATCCAAAATCAGAATGCGCGGCGCTGGTAGCAGTGCGCGGGCAATAGCCAAGCGTTGGCGTTGGCCGCCGGAGAGGTTAGAAGCGTTTTCTTCTAACAGGGTGTCGTAGCCTTGGGGCAGGCGCTCAATAAATTCATCGGCCCCAGCGGCTTGCGCAGCAGCCACAATCAGCTCGAAGCTGGCATCGGGGCGGGCCATAGCGATGTTCTCGCGTACTGTGCCCCGGAACATAAAGTTGTCTTGTAGCACCACGCCAATGCTGCGGCGCAGGTGGGCTAAGTCAATCTCGCGGATGTCGATGCCGTCAAAGCGAATTACCCCTTCTTGGACTGGATACAGACCTTGGATCAAACGGGTAAAGGTACTTTTGCCCGAGCCGCTGCGCCCAACCACGCCCACCACTGTGCCGGGCGTAATGTCCATTTGAATACGATCGAGGGCTGTCATGGCAGCACCCGGATAGCGAAAGGTGACACCATCAAGGCTGATTTGCCCTTTCAGGGTGGGGCGCAGGCCACCAGAGGATTTACGTTCGGGCGGGTGGTTCATCACTTCGCCCAACATCTTCACCGACAAGGCAGTTTCTTGGTATTGGTGTACCAAACCGACAATTTGCACCAATGGCCCCACCACGCGATTGGACAGCATCTGGAACGCAATCAAGCCACCCACCGTCAATTCCAAGCTGAACACATCCATGGCACCAATGGTGATGATGCTGACCATCATCAGCTTCTCTAGCAGGTTGGTGACCGTGGCAGCGGTGAGCGACATACGCCCCACACCAAAGTGCATTTGGATGGTGGTGGCGGTGCGTTGCTCCCAGACTTTGCGCTGTTTAGGCTCAATCGCCAGCGATTTGACAGTACGCATGCCGTGGATGGTCTCGATCAGCATGGATTGGCGCGTGCCTTCGGCGTTGTACAGGGCTTGTAAACGTCGATTGAAAGGGCGAATCAGTGCCAACACCACCAAGGCCATGAGCAGCGAAAAACCAAACACTACCAGTGCCAATTTGACGCTGTACGAGGCCAGCAACGGGATGAACAAAATCAGCCCAATGGAGTCTAGTGCCGTGAAGAACAGTTGCCCGGTCAGAAAGTTGCGAATCGACTGTACTTGCTGCATGTGCCGGGCAATCACCCCGGCGGTGTGGCTCTCAAAATAGTCGATCGGCAAGGCCAGCAGATGGCTGAAGGTGCGTTTGGACAGCCGCACATCGATCACATTGGTAGCGTGCAAGAGCAGGTACTGGCGGGCAAAACTGAAAATTGCCTCAAACAGCATGACGCCCACAATCGCTACAGCCAACACGGTGAGGGTGGAATAGCTTTGGTGTACCAAGACTTTGTCAATCACCAACTGCGAAAAGACGGGCATTCCCAGCCCCAGCAGTTGTAGCATGATGGCAGCGATTGCGATATCACGGAAGGCTTTGCGTTGGCGAAAAATCTCGGGGATGAACCAGCGCAGGCCAAACGGCTGGTCAGCATCTAACCATGCGTATTGGCGTTTGAGCAGCACCAAGGTGCCTGACCACAGAGGGGTTAATTCGGCCTCACTGAACAGTCGCACACGCCGGGACGGATCTTGTGGATCTAGTACGGCGACCTTGCGTTGTTGATCAGCAGGATCTGTCTCTACCCCGGCAATGATGAGTGAATGACCATCGTGCTTGCGTGCCAACATGGGAAACACGCCCTGAAACTGTACTAAGCTGCTCCAGTTGGTTTGTACGGTTTTGGCCTTCAAGCCAATGTCACCGGCCATGCGGCGCAGCAGAGCATCATCAGGTTCGCTGGCCGGCAAGGCATATTCATGGATCAGGCGCTCAGGCAGGGCCTGAATGCCGTGGTGCTGGGCAACCACCGTCAGACATTGCACGGTGGAGTGGCTATAGGCAACGCTCATGGCGGCTAATGTAGCCGAAAGTTTTAGTAGCTCAGCCCTATGGGAAAAATCACCGGGCAGTGATACCTAGACTTGTGGGATAAATAAAAGCGAACACTTCTGCACAGCCATTGACCATCTCAATCGATTCTCTGGTCTCTATACACCAACCAATCACATGGTTGGGTTGTTTATTGGGTAGTTTTTGTTTCTGTTGTATAAAGCAGAGTAATCTGCGTCTGTTTTTTACCCATTCTGCGCCAAGACTACCATGCTGTAGCCTTCGCCTGTGCGGAACCGCTTGTGCCTAGGGGGCTACCATGTCTTATATTTCCAACCTATCGACTGAGATACTTTCCACGTTCGGTGCTGCTGATATTCAGAGTTTGTCCACGGCACAGATCCAGGAGTTGAGTACGGTGCAGGTGCCTGTGCTGACATCTGCAGCGATTGCGGGCATGAGCACGGCACAGATCATGGCATTGGATCTGGTGGATTTTGCCGTGTTGACTTCGGTGCAGATTCCTGGGATTACCACCAGCCACTTGAGGGTGTTGAACAGTAGCCAAATTCGTGCTTTAAGTGCCGATGCCCTCCCTGGCCTGACTACATTGCAGGCGGCTAATTTAAGTACAACGCAAGTGCTGGCGTTGACCACTGATCAAGTGGCTGTGTTGGACGCAGAAGATGTGGCTAAGCTGGGTACGGCACAACTGCGTGTTTTGAGCAGCGCGCAGGTAGCGCAGCTGCACAGCGATGCCTTTGCGGCGCTGAGCACGGCGCAGGTGGGGGCCTTGAGCAGCGCCGGGGTGCTGGGCTTGACCACGGCCCAGCTGGCGACCTTGAGCACGGCCAATGTCACGGGCTTGAGCACGGCGCAGTTGCGCGCCTTGAGCAGCGCCCAAATCGCGGCCTTGGAGCCGGCGGACTTCAATGTGTTGGGCACGGGGCAGCTGGCGGGGCTGGGCAGCAACCAGGCCTTGGGCTTGACCACCAGCCAGTTGGCGACGCTGGAGTCGGGCAGCATTGCGCGCTTGAGCACCGCCTTTATCAAGGCGTTGGGCACGGGGGCGATTGCCTCCTTGGGCACGGCGCAGATTGTGGGGCTGAGCAGCGCGCAACTGGCCGCTTGGAGCAGCTCGGATCAAATCCGGGCGCTGGAGACACAGGATGTGGCGCAATTGACGACCGGCCAAATCCGGGGGCTGTCGACGCTGCAGTTGAGCTACCTCAGCAGTGACCAGTTGGCGGCCTTGAGCAGTGCGGGCACCAATGCGCTGAGCACCAGTGCGAT